>JBOGJN010000490.1:0-7888 GCA_050745445.1 Thermoanaerobaculia bacterium | reverse complement strand
TATCATTCGCCGCGCATGGACACGATCACCCACGGCATCGCGGGTTCGGTCCTGACCAGGACGCTGGCAGGGCGGCTGGAGACACGGGCCGCGCTCGTCGTGGGAGGCCTCGCGGCGATGGTGCCGGACCTCGACTTTCTGTTTCTTTCGAGCCGCCTCGACTACCTGCGCGGCCACCGGGGCTGGACTCATTCCTTTGTTTTCTTGCCGGTGCTGGCCCTGGGCTTCGCCCTTCTGGCGAGACTGGTCTTCCGGGGAGCGCGTCTCTCGACGCTCTGGCTCTTTGGCGCCGCCGCGATCGCCTCCCACATTCTTTGCGACTGGATCACCTCTTATGGAACGATGTTCTTCACCCCCTTCTCCCGGACCCGCTATTCGCTCGACTGGGTCTTTATCCTGGACCCCGTCTTCACCGGAATTGTTTTGGCGTCTCTGCTCGCGGCCGCGCTCTCCCGGCAACGGGGACATGCGCTGGCGGTCATCGGCGCTGTCCTGCTCTCTGTCTACGTCGGCTTTTGCGCGTTGCTTCACCGGGGGGCTGTCGAGGCGTGGAAGCGGATGGACCGCCCGCCCGACGGGGCGCGCGTGGCGGCGCTGCCTCAGTTTCTCTCGCCGTTTCGATGGCTCGGCTTGAGCGAACGCGACGGAGACGTCCATCTGGCATTTTTCGACATCGGCCCGTTCGCCCAGGGGGTCGAGAACCCGCGTCCACCGACGCGCTTTTCGGAGATCTTCGCGAGTCTTTCGGACTTCTACCCGCCTCCCGAGCGCGCACGCATCCGCCGCTTCCGCAAGCCGCCGCAAACCGCACAGCTCGCGGCGGCGCGGGCTCTTCCCGACGTGCAGATCTACCTGGCCTTCGCTCGCTTCCCGTTGGAAACCGTTGAGCCGACCGCTGACGGGGGCGCGGCCATCACCTGGGAGGACCTGAGGTTCCTGCCCTGGTTCGCGGGTCCGTGGGGGAGCGACGGGGGGCGTTTGCGCCGGGAGCCGTTCGTTTACCGCGTCCGGCTAAACGCCGCCGGGCAGCCCATCGAGCGCGCCTTTGTCCGAAGCTCCCGCCTTCCTTGAACCGGGCCCCGGCAGGGGGCCGGGAGAAACGTACGAATACTCCGGAGAGGGGGCACGCGTCAGGGCTTCGGAGATCCCCGCGTAATAGCCAACCTTGAGGAGCAGACGCACGAAGACGAAGACCTGCTGCGTCAGGATCAGGGGGACCAGTGCAAAGCGCGCCTCGCCGCCGGCCGAAGGATCCAGAATGAGCCAGACGAGGTAAAGCGCGGCCGTGCAGACGCCGTAGAAAGCGAGGACACCCGCCAGGCGCAGCGGCCGCGACAGGGCGGCTCCGATGCCTGCCAAGAACCGGGAGACGGGAGGCAGATCGGGGCGGGCCACCCAGACCGACCGGACCGAGTCGGCAAGCAGTTTGATCGCGGCCAGCGACGCGAGCAGCAGCAGCAGTCTCACGGCTGTCACGGCCAGCGCCTGGCCCTCGCTGTCGAGCTCGAGGACGCGTTGCCGCAGGACCTTTCCTGTCTCCAGATAGACCCAGCGGTAGGCGGCCCCCGCTGCCGCGAGCGCCGCCAGCGTGAACAGGAGGAAGGCGGGGAAACGTCTCATCCCTTCGCGTCCGAAAGTGACGAGCGAGGCGTGTGGCTCGCGCAGCGTGCCAAAGACGCCGCCCAGTGCGAAGGCGTGGAGGACGACTGCGAGCATCGCGAGCGAGAGTGCCGTCGCCCCGATGCCCCGAAGCCCGGAAAGATCCGAGGTCTCGACTCCCTCGCGGGTCAGCAGACCGGCGGCCAGATCGGGAAAGTTCCCGAAGAGATCGGGATGCATTCTCTTGATCGTCTCCCACCAGCCGTAATCCGGGTTGGCCACCATGCGGCTGGCGGCGGGGGAGTCATCGAGCAGCGCGTGAAGGGAGTTGGAGACCGGGAGAATGAGGACCGCCGCCGGAAGCAGCTGCAGGAGCCACAGCGAGACCGCGAGATAGGGCTTGGAGAGGGAGAGGGCGAGCCCGCGGCCAAAACAGGCGATGGAGGCTCGCGCGCTCACCAGACGACCGTCGCGAAGTCGAGCAGGTTTTGCATCCAGAAGACGGACCGAGCCGTCCAACGCGAGGCGGCCCGCGGATCCGGCTCGGTGCGGCGTCCGTTATTGGTGCGGTCGATGTCGAGCAAGATCTTCTCGTCGGGGTCGACGACCGCCTCGATCAAGCGCGGGCCGCGCGCCCGAAAGCGCTTCCAACGCGCTTCCCCGTCCCAGGCGGAACGGTGGGTTGCGCCCCCTTCGAACCGAAGCAGGACCTCGACGGGCATGGCGACATCCCCCCGTCGCGTCACCAGAACGGTGCTCTCGTATCCCGAGGCAGCCGCGGGCAGCTCCGGGGATCGCTCCGCGAGCTTGCCGTCCTTCTCGAAGAGACCGCGCGGAGGCCTGGCCTTGACCGACGTTGCCTCCTCGACCGCGTAATCGACCGCTCCCGAGGAAAAGAACGTCCGATCGAAGAACCACCTCCAGTTGCTCCCCGTCGCGTCGTTGACCGCCGCGAGGAAATCGGCGGTTGTGGGATGGCGAAAGCGCCACCGGGCCGCGTAGAGCCGGAGCGCTCGATCCATCATCTCCGGTCCCACCAACCGCTCGAGAGTGGCCAGGGCGAGGGCCGTCTTCGAATAGACGAGCGCGCGGTAGACGGTCTCATTCGGGTGCCTCCAGCTCGGGCCGGCCAGAGTGTCCTGGGTTGCGACGGCGAAGTAGCGGCGGTTGCCGTCGAGTGGGTGCTCGATGTCGATGCCGAGCGGAAAAAGCACTCCGAAGAGCGAGACCGCGGCGTGGTTTGGCCCGTAGGTCGCCCGGAGCACCCGGAGCACCCGGAACGTCATGTAAGTGTTGAAACCCTCATCCAGCCACGGCTCCTCGAACTCGTTGGAGGCGAGCAGGCCATAAAAAAACTGGTGGCCTAGCTCGTGCACCGTGACGGCTTCGGGCTCCTGCACGGCGCGCGGCGGGAAGAGGGAAGTGCCGCAGATGATGAACGTCGGGTACTCCATCCCCCCCGCACCGCCGGCTCCCCAGGGAGGGTCAACAAGCGTCAGCGTGTCGTACGGGTAGGGGCCGAGCACTCTTCCGTAGGCGGAGAGAGCGGCCTTGACGGCGCGGAAGTATCGCTCGGCCTGCCGCCGGTGCTCTGGCTGAAGCAGCAGCGTGATCTTGACGTCGTGCAGGCCCGCTTCTCGGAAGAAATCCTGAAGGACCTCATAGCGCGGATCCGCCGTCCAGGCGAAGTCGTGGACGCTCTCCTGGCGGAAGCGGTAGAGGATCCGGTCTCCCGCCTCCCGTTCCTCGACCCGCGCGCCTGTGGCGCCCACCTTTCCCCGGTAACTCGCCGGCACATCGATCGAGACGTCGTAGTTGCCGAAATCGGCGAAAAACTCGCTCCAGGCGTGGAACTGGTGGCAGTTCCATCCCCGCTCCTCCAGCACGCCGATCTTGGGGAACCACTGCGCGACGAGAAAGAAATTCCCCTTGTAACCGGTTCGCGCCGACACGCGCGGCAGATGCGAGCGAAAGTCGATCGAGATGGAGATCGTTTCTCCGGGAGCCACCGGGCGCGGTACGAGCACTTCCGCGACTGTCCGGTCCTCCGGGTTGCCGTCGTCCGGAGAGATGTACCGGAGAGACGGAAGCAGATCACTCCCATCGGAAAGGGTCATGCGCGTGACTTCCATCGAGCCCCATGAGTCGGGGATCGGGTGGCCCCGACTCTCGCCGCCCGACTCCTTCCAGAAGGTCGAGAGGGTGTTGCGGAAAGCGTTCAGGTAGAGGTGGAACAGGAGCGTCGGTGCGGAGCGGGACGTGCGGTTCGTCCATGTCAAGAGCTCGGTTCCTTCAACGGTCTTTCTCTCGGGATCGAGCCGGCAGGAGATCTGATAGGAGGCGATCGGTGGCGCGAGTTCGGCCAGCAGCAGGGTCGGCAGGAAGGCGGCCGTCAGAGCGAGCAAGAGCTTTCTCGCCTTTGCCGAAGGCATCCGCCAGACTGTAGCATGCCCGCGATGGGCAGATCCGCGAGGCGCGCAGGCCGCTCGGAGGACTCATCGTCCGCCCGGCCGGAGGTTGCCGTGGCCGCGCCGCCGGAAGTCCGGCGAAGGGTCCGGCAGCTCGCGGCCGAGATCCGACGGCACGAGCGGCTCTACTACGTCGATGACCGCCCCGAGATCACCGACGCGGAGTTCGACCGGCTGATGCGGGAACTGTCGGAACTGGAGGAGCGCTATCCCGAACTTTCGACGTTCGACTCGCCGGTCCGGCGTGTCGGAGGGGAACCCGCCCAAGGTTTTGCGACGGTGCCCCACGCCGTTCCGATGCTCTCGCTCGAGAACGCCTATTCGGCCGAGGAGGCGGAGGCCTGGCGGGCGCGTCTGACGCGGGCGGCGGGACGTGAGCCTTCCGCTTACGTCGCCGAGCTCAAGATCGACGGCCTCTCGATCTCGTTGCGATACGAAAAGGGTGTTCTCGTGCGTGGCGCCACCCGCGGAGACGGTGCACGCGGCGAGGACGTGACGGAAAACGTGCGGACGATCCGCTCGATCCCGCTGCGGATCCGGGAGACGGGCTCCCTGGAAGTCCGTGGCGAGGTCTTCTACGGCAGGAAGGCCTTTGCGGCGTTGAACGCCGAGAGAGAGGCTTCGGGCGAGACCGTTTTCGCCAATCCCCGTAACGCCGCCGCGGGGACGATGCGTCTGCTCGACTCCCGGATCACGGCCAAGCGCAGACTGGATGCCTGGCTCTACGCGATCGTCGAACGCCGGCCGCTTCCCGCCTTCCAGTCCGCAGCGCTCACGCGACTGCGGACTCTCGGCTTTCCCGTGAACCCGCACTGGCGCCGCTGCGAGAGCTTTGAGGAGGTGCGCGCCTTCATCGCGCGCTGGGAGAAGGAACGGCACAAACTCGATTTCGAGACGGACGGCGTCGTCATCAAGGTGGACGACCGGAGGCTCCAGCAGCGGGCAGGAGCGACCGCCAAGTCCCCGCGCTGGGCGCTCGCCTACAAATATCCGCCACAGGTGAGCACGACGGTTGTTCGGGAGATCTCGGTCAATGTGGGACGCACGGGCGTGCTGACCCCCGTGGCCCACTTCGATCCGGTGCAGCTCGCCGGCACGACGGTCAAACGAGCCACATTGCACAACTATGAGGACTTGGCGCGCAAGGATGTGCGCGTGGGCGACACGGTCGTGGTCGAAAAGGGAGGAGAAGTCATCCCGAAGGTCGTCCGGGTACAGCTCGAGAAACGGCCGCCGGACGCGGCGCCCTTCGAGATGCCCGGCCGATGCCCGGTCTGCGGAGATCCGATCGTCCGGGAGCCGGGGGAGGTCGCCAGCCGCTGCGTCAACCCCTCCTGCCCGGCGGTCGTGCGGGAGGCCTTGCGCCACTTCTGTTCGCGGCGCGCCATGAACATCGAAGGGCTGGGGGAGAAGCTCGTGGATCAGCTCGTGACGGCCGGGCTCTTGGGCGACGTGGCCTCGATCTACGACCTGAAGGCCCAAGACCTCGTTGCGCTTGAGCGATGGGGGGAGAAATCCGCGGCGAACCTGCTGGAAGAGATTGAGCGCAGCAAGCGGAACGATCTCTCCCGGCTGACTTACGCACTGGGGATCCGCCACGTGGGCGAGAAGGCGGCCCGGACACTTGCCGAGCATTTCGGCACGCTTGACGCCCTGGCTCGTGCCTCCGAGGAGGAGCTTCAGGTCGTTTCCGAGATCGGCCCGAACACAGCGACGGCCATCGTTTCCTGGTTCTCCCACCCCCGCCACCGCGAGTTGATCGAGAAGCTGCGCCAGAGCGGCGTCAACTTCTCGTCGCGCGTCAAGGGCGAGCGCCCCTCGGGAACTCTGTCGGGCAAGACGGTCGTGATCAGCGGGACCCTTCCCGGCATCACGCGGGAGCAGGCCGCGGCCCGGCTCGAAGCGGCCGGGGCGAAAGTCTCGGGCTCGGTCTCCGGCAAGACCGACTTCCTGCTGGCGGGAGACTCGCCGGGCTCCAAGTTCGAACGAGCCCGGACACTCGGGGTGCGGACGGTGACGTGGGGGGAAATGCTTGAGATAATGGGCAAGACATCCGGATCGCAATAGCCATTCGGGAGGAGCGCCGTGGATCTACCCGCAAAGGTCATCATCTTTTGCCCGACTCTGGAGCTGAAGAACAAGCCGGGCCGGCTGATGGCGGTCTCGCCGCAGGGCTATTACGAGATCTGGCTCGACTTCGCCGACCGGAACCACACGGTTCTGCTGCCGATCGGAGGCACGGCGCTCGTCTTCGCCGAGCCGAACGTGGCCTCCCAACGGCTGCCAGAAATCGAGAGGTAGGTCCGGAGATTGGTGATTGGCGATTTGTGATTTGCGATCAATCCCCACGGTACCGGTAGTGGCCCGTAATAGGGAATCGGAACAACATGTCCTCGAGCTCTGGTCCGTTGCCAATGTTGTGGGCAATGAGAGGTCGTGAGCCATCCGCTGATGGCGAGTCGGTCACCAGGCCGATGTGCGGGCGATCGCCGGGCAGCATCCACGTCACGAGGTCACCCGGCAGGTAGTCTCGCGCCTCCTGGGAGACGGCGACATACGAGCCACGGCGCCGGAAGTAGGCCTGGAGATTCGCCACGCGCCGGTGGTCGATGCTTGGATCAGGGCGCGGAAGTCCCCACTTCTTCGGATAGGAATCGAAAGCCCGACTCATGTCCTCGTGCACGCGCTGTTGCAGGTCGACTCCCACCGCCCGGTACGCTCGGATGATCAGGTCCGTACAGACCCCTACGGTCGACGCGACGTCACCGCCGGGATAAGGAATCTTCCGGTAGGATCCATCATAGACAACGCGGTCCGATGCCTGAGCGCGAGCGGCCCCGATCAGTTGCCGAACAAACGTCGCTTCTGCACCAGGCGGCGTAGTCCGAGCCGGGGCCAAGCTAGCCGCCGTGAGCGCGAAAAGGACGGCTCCTCCGGTGATCACCCTGGCTCCGTCGAACCGCCCGCGTTGGTCGCTCGAAGAAGTGCAACAAATCGCCATCGTGTAGACGTTAGCATCGAAGCGGAGCGAGTCCGCTGCACGCCCGGTTTAGGCCACAGGGCGCTAGCCGCGCCGAGCTTCGTATTTCTCACGCAACTTCTCGTAGTTCATACGCTCGACCTTCTCCGCGACTTCTGGGTCCTCGGGTTCACGAGTCAGCGGAGCGTCTGTCGCTGAGGCCTCCAAGATCCTTATCGAAACCGAATCGCCAACCTCCAGAGAGTCGTGCAGCCACCTGAGACTCTGACCAGCGTCGTCTCCCCAGGCCTCCAAGCCGCCTACATGCAGCGTAAGGCCCGACTCCTGCGGCTGTGACGCCGCCTCACCTCGGGACCGTCGCCCTACCCAGGTCAAGCCGACAGTAAGGACGCCCGCACCAACACCGGCAAGGCACAGCTTCATGCCGTTGCGTTGAACTTCAAAGGCGATCATGTTGCCAACTCCTTCCTTCCGACGCTCAACATGTATTAGGCGTCCTAATTCCGGGACCCAAACGCGACAGAACCTTGTCGCCTACGCCCCTCGGCCCGGTTTCAGGTGGGAGAGCGACGACGCCCATAACGACTAGAGCTCCTTCTCCATGAACAGGGCTCGCTCGACCGGGTTGACCGTGTAGGGAGCGATCTCGGAAAACCCGAGCGAGGGTGGAGTGTGGGGTCGGTGGAGTGTGGGGTCAGCCGTGTATTTCATGTATCTAGCAATACAGGAAATACACGGTTGACCCCATCTCCACCCAGTTGACCCCATCTCCACCTCGACTCCACATGGAAGCCGCCAGCGCACAAACTCCCGAAGACCAGAACCAGAACCCCTTCTAAGG
>JBOGJN010000489.1:0-3265 GCA_050745445.1 Thermoanaerobaculia bacterium | reverse complement strand
GCGGGCGGGATGGGTCTGCACATTTCGAAATTCGAAATTCGAAGTTCGAAATTGGAACGAGGATGACGATCTCGCCGGGCAGCCGCCTGGGACCCTACGAAGTTCTCTCGCCTTTGGGAGCTGGAGGGATGGGGGAGGTGTATCGGGCCAGGGATCCGCGCCTGGGGCGCGACGTCGCGGTCAAGGTCCTGCCGGCCTCCACTTCGCAGGATCCCGACCGTTTGCGCCGGTTCGAGCAGGAGGCCAAGGCGGCGGGGCTCTTGAATCACCCCAACATCACCGCCGTCTACGACATCGGCTCTCACGAGGGCGCCCCCTACGTGGTCCAGGAGCTGCTCGAAGGGGAGACGCTTCGGAACCGGCTCGCCGGCGGCGCCTTTACGCCGCGCCGCGCCATCGGCCACGCCCTGCAGATCGCGCAGGGGCTCGCAGCCGCGCACGAAAAGGCGATCGTGCACCGGGACTTGAAGCCCGAAAACATCTTTGTGACTTCCGACGGGCGCGTGAAGATCCTGGACTTCGGGCTCGCCAAGCTGACACAGCCGGAGAAGGCGAATGCGAGCCAGACGAACCTTCCCACGATGACGCCCGGCACGGAAGCGGGGATGGTGCTCGGCACGCTGGGCTACATGTCGCCCGAGCAGGTGCGTGGGAAACCTGCCGATGCCCGGAGCGACATCTTCTCCTTCGGCGCGATCCTCTACGAGATGCTCTCGGGCCGCCGCGCCTTCCACGCCGACACGGCGGCCGACACAATCAGCGCCATTCTGACCAGAGACCCTCCGGATCTTTCCGAGACCAACCGCCGGATCCCCGAAGCCCTCGACCGGATCGTGCGCCACTGCCTCGAGAAGAGCCCCGAAGCCCGATTCCATTCGGCGAGCGACATCGCGTTCGATCTGGAAGCCATCTCGGGAACATCGCTCGTGAGCGCCGCCGGGACAGCGCCGGGCGCCGTGCCGTGGAGCGCCCGGGCGAGGAGCGCGCTGCCCTGGCTCGCCCTGCCCCTGGCGCTGCTCGGGTACCTGGCCGGGCGTCTGGCGGCGCCCAAAAACGCGGCCGTGCCGCAGGCCATGCAGGCCGAGGTCCGGAAGCTGACGATCCAGCCGGGAGTCGAGTCTTATCCGAGCCTCTCGCCGGACGCGGCGGCGTTTGTCTACGAGGCAGGTCCGCCCGGAAACTCGGACATCTTTCTTCAGAGGTCGGGCGGCCACAATCCGATCAATCTCACCAAGGACTGCGACAAGGACGACAATGAGCCGGCCTTCTCGCCTTCGGGCGACCGGATCGCTTTTCGTTCGGAGTGCGGCGGCGGCGGCATCTTCCTGATGGGCGCCACGGGAGAGAACGTCCGACGGCTGAGCGACTTCGGCTTCAACCCAGCCTGGTCCCCGGACGAGAAGGAGATTGCCGTTTCGGCGGAGGGGATCGTCGATCCGTACTCGCGGCAGGGGGTCGCCGATCTCTGGGCGATTCAGGTCGCGACGGGGCAAAAGCGAGCCGTCGTTCGGGGTTTTGACTGCGCGCAGCCGAGCTGGTCGCCCCACGGCGACCGGATCGCCTGCTGGGGTCTGCGCGCCAACGCCGGCCAGCGCGACGTCTGGACGGTGCCCGCACGGGGGGAGACGAGCGCGGGAGGCGTTGACGTGACCAACGACGCCGCGACCGACTGGAACCCGTTCTGGTCGCCGGATGGCCGGTTTCTCTACTTCGCGAGCGACCGGGGCGGGACCATGAACCTCTGGAAGGTTGTGATCGAGGAGAAAAGCGGCCGAACGCTCGCTGAGTCCGAGCCGATGACATTGCCTGCGAGCTGGTCCGGTCCGCTGAGCCTCTCCCGGGACGGCAAACATATCGCCTTCGAGGTGAAGACCTCGCTGCCGAGCATTGAGCGAATTGCCTTTGATCCGGTTGGCGAGAAAGTGATCGGGGAGCCGGCGACGGTCTTTCGCGGCTCTTTGCCCGTCCTCGCCTTCGAAGTATCGCCAGATGGCCAGTGGGTCGCATTCAGCAGTTCCGGGCGGCAGCAGGATCTCTTTCTCATCCGCTCGGATGGGACGGGCCTGCGGCAGCTCACCGACGACCCCCCGAGGGATCGGGGCCTGGGCTGGTCGCGGGACGGCCAGCGCGTCTATTTCATGTCGGACCGCTCCGGGCGGTACGACATCTGGGCGATCCGCCCGGACGGGAGCGGCCTCGTCCAGGTCACGAAGAACGCCGGTGCGGGCCCGTTCTGGCCAGTCTTCTCGCCGGACGGGAGCATGTTCGCCTTCCCCGACGGAACGAAGTCCTACCTCTTTCGGCTTCGAAAGGTGCCCGGGGAAGGAGACGTCGAGCCTCTCACGCAGCTTGCCGAAGACCGTCGGTTCGAGGTCCGCGACTGGTCGCCGGATGGAAAGAGGCTTTCCGGCACCGGCCGGTTGTTTGGCGGCGGCTGCTGTGACCAGGTCGTTCTTTACTCGTCCGCGGACCGGAAGTACGAGCGGCTGACCGAATCGGGAAGCAACCCGCGCTTTCTCCCAGACGGACGGAGGCTGCTCTATTTGACCGAGTCCTCGCTCTGGCTGATCGACTCGGTCTCGAAGAAGAAGCAAGTCATCCTTCCGTCGAGGCACGATTCTGGGCTCCTCGACTTCGGACTGTCCAGCGACGGCCGCGCTCTCTACATCCAACGTGACCTCCAGGAGTCCGACATCTGGGAAGCGACGCTCAAGTGAACATTTCGAAATTCGAAATTCGAAATTCGAATTTGGCAATGCGATGACGTTGGCGGCTGGCACACGGCTTGGGCCGTACGAGATCCTCGCCGCGATCGGTGCGGGTGGGATGGGGGAAGTCTACAAGGCGCGGGACACGCGGCTCGAGCGCGAGGTTGCCGTGAAGGTTCTGCCGGCGCACCTGTCGTCTTCCGAGGAGGTGCGGCAGCGCTTCGAGCGGGAGGCCAGGGCGATCTCGCAGCTCTCGCACCCGCACATCTGCGCGCTCTACGACGTGGGGCGGGAGGGGGGCACCGAGTACCTCGTCATGGAGTACTTGGAAGGCGAGACGCTGTTGGAGCGGCTCGCGAAGGGACCGGTCCCGGCCGAGCAGCTGCTGCGCTTTGGCGTCGAGATGGCCGACGCGCTCGACAAGGCGCACCGGCAGGGGATCGTGCACAGGGACTTGAAGCCCGGCAACGTCATGCTGACCAAGGCCGGCGCCAAGCTCATGGATTTTGGCCTGGCCAAGCAACAGGATCCTTCGCTCGGCGCCGACTCCACCAGCA
>JBOGJN010000488.1:0-27729 GCA_050745445.1 Thermoanaerobaculia bacterium | reverse complement strand
ATCACCGCCTCGCGGATGATCAAGTGTCTTGTCTATGAGACGGAGAAGGGTTTCGTGGTCGCCCTGTTGCGGGGCGACCTCGAGGCCAACGAAGTGGCGCTGAAGAACGTTCTGGGAGTCGAGCGCCTCGCGCTTGCTGCCGAGGAGAAGGTCGAGAGGGTGACCGGCGCACCGGTCGGGTTCGTGGGCCCGCACCGTTTGCCGAAAGACTCGGTGCGTTTGATCGCGGATGAGTCCGTGCGGGAGGCCGTCAATACCGTGACGGGAGCGGGGCGGCGCGACTGGCATGTCCGGGGTCTCACGCTCGAGCGGGACGCGAAGGTCGACGAGTGGGCCGTCTTCGCGCAGGCGCGGGCCGGCGATCCCTGCGTGCGCTGCGGCAAGCCCCTGGAGCTCGCGCGCGGGATCGAGGTGGGGCACATCTTCAAGCTCGGGACGAAGTACTCCGTGCCGTTGCGCTGCGAGTTTACCGACGAGAAGGGGGAGACCCGCCCGGTCGTCATGGGCACCTATGGCATCGGAGTGGGACGCACGATGGCCGCCGCCGTCGAGCAGCACCACGACGCGGACGGGATCATCTGGCCGCTGGCGCTTGCGCCCTTCGAGGTGGAGCTCGTCTCGCTCAATCCCGCGGATGCCGCCACGCGGGAGGCGGCGGACTCTCTCTACGCCGCGCTGACGGAGGCCGGTCTCGAAGTCTTTTACGACGACCGGGACGAGAGGCCCGGCGTGAAGTTCAAGGACGCCGATCTGCTTGGCTTCCCGATCCGCGTCAACGCGGGAGGCAGGGCCCTCAAGGAGGGGAGGATCGAGATCGTGGCCAGGCGGGACAAGTCGGTGCGGGCCGTGCCGCGCGCCGAGGCCGTTGCGGCGGTCCGTGCCCTGCGCGAGGAGATGGCCCTTCTTCCCCCTCTGCCTATGGGAGTGAGCCGGGGTGAGGGGCGAACTTGAGGAGGATCACATCCGAGGAGGCGCTCGAGTACCACTCCCGCGGGCGGAAGGGAAAGATCGAGGTCGTCCCGACCAAGCCCTGCCGCACGCAGGAGGATCTCTCGCTCGCCTATAGCCCCGGCGTAGCGGAGCCCTGTCTGGCCATCGGGAAGGACCCGGAGCGAGTTGACGACTACACGGCCAGGGGCAACCTCGTCGCGGTCATTTCCAACGGAACGGCGGTCCTGGGTCTTGGCAACATCGGTCCCCTCGCCGCCAAGCCCGTCATGGAAGGCAAGGGGATTCTCTTCAAGCGGTTCGCCGACATTGACGTCTTCGACATCGAGGTGGACGCGGCGGACCCCAAGTCCTTCATCGAGACCGTCACGCGCATCGCCCCGACCTTTGGCGGGATCAACCTCGAGGACGTGAAGGCCCCCGAGTGCTTCGAGATCGAGGAAGAGCTCAAGAAGCGCCTCGAGATCCCCGTCTTCCACGACGACCAGCACGGCACCGCCATCATCTCGGCGGCGGCGTTGCTCAACGCCCTGGAGATCGCGGGAAAGAAGATCGGCGAGGTGAAGGTCGTCTTCCTGGGGGCGGGCGCCTCGGCGATCGCCTGTGCGAAGCTGTACCTTTCTTACGGCATCAAGAAAGAGAACCTTCGCATGGTGGACAGGTCCGGCGTCATCTACAAAGGCCGGACCGCCGGCATGAACCCCTACAAGGCCGAGCTGGCCGTTGCGTCCAAGGAGCGCACGCTCTTGGATGCCCTCGAAGGCGCGGACGTCTTCGTGGGCCTCTCGACGAAAGGCATTGTCTCGGGGGAGATGTTGAAGAGGATGGCGCGCGATCCGATCGTCTTCGCTCTGGCAAACCCCGAGCCCGAGATCTCGCCCGAGGAGGCGAAGGCGGCGCGCCCCGACGTCATCATGGCCACCGGCCGGAGCGATTATCCAAACCAGGTCAACAATGTCCTGGGCTTCCCCTTCATCTTCCGTGGCGCGCTCGATGTCCGCGCCACCGAGATCAACGAAGCCATGAAGCGGGCCGCCTCTCAGGCGCTCGCGGCTCTGGCGAAGATGGACGTGCCGGACTCCGTTTCGAAGGCCTACGGCGGCCAGAGCTTCCGCTTCGGCCGCGACTACCTGATCCCAAAGCCCTTCGATTTCCGCGTGCTGCTCTGGGTGGCTCCGGCCGTGGCCGAAGCGGCGATGGCGTCCGGGGTGGCGCGCCGGCCCATCACCGACATGGGAGCCTACCTGCGCAGACTCGAAGCCCTGCTCTCGCGCTCGCGCGAAGTCATGAGCGTCGTCATCGAGAAAGCGCGGCGCGATCCCAAGCGCATCGTCTTTCCCGAGGGGGAGCACCCGAAGGTGCTGCGCGCCGCCAAGATCCTGGCCGAGGAGGGAATCTGCTTTCCCGTCCTGCTCGCGCGCGAGAGAGAGATCGAGAAGGTCGCACGTGAGCTGCAGCTCCCGATGGACAAGATCGAATGGATCCACACGGAGACCTCCCCGCGTCTGCCCGCGTACGCACGCCGCTTGGAGCAGCTGCGACGGCGCGCGGGCATCACGGCGGAGAGCGCCCTCCGGCAGGTCCGGATGCGCAACGTCTACGCCCCCCTGATGCTCGATGCCGGAGACGCGGACGGCGTGATCTCGGGATTGACGCAGTCCTATCCCGATACGATCCGGCCGGCTCTTCAGATTGTCGGGACCGCGCCCGGCGTCAAGCGGGTTTCCGGTCTCTACATCCTGATGCTGAAGGATCGGACTTTTTTCTTCGCCGATACGACGGTCAACATCGATCCGTCGGCCGAGGAGCTCGCCGAGATTGCGGCGCTGACGGCGGATGCCGTGCGCCGCTTCGATATCGAGCCGCGGCTGGCCCTGATCTCCTTCTCCAATTTTGGCTCGAACACGCATGCCAGTGCCTTGAAGGTCAGGAAGGCCGTCGAGATCCTCAGGGCCGCGCGCCCCAACCTCCCTGTGGACGGCGAGATGCAGGCGGACTATGCCGTCGTGCCCGAGATGCTCGAGGCGGAGTACCCGTGGGCGGGCGTGCGCAACCCCAACATCCTGATCTTTCCGGATCTGCAGTCGGCCAACGTCGCCTACAAGCTTGTCTGGCGCCTGGCCGGCGCCGAGGCCATCGGACCCATCCTCCTCGGCATGAAGAAGGCCGTGCACGTTCTCCAGCGCGGCATCGAGGTCGCCGACATCGTCAACATGGCGGCGATCGCCGTCGTGGACGCGCAGGAGAAGGCCGCGGGAAAGCAGGCCGCGCTGCCGCTGCGCTAGGCGGTCCCTGCCTTCTCCGCCGGCTCGGGGCTGCTACTTCTTCTCGGGCGCGGCCTTGGGAGCGCCCGCCTTGCGCTCCGCCTTGGTCGATTTCCCCTCCATGACGAGCGACCACTTCTGCCCGTCCTCGGAGGTCTCGTACTTGAACGTATAGGAGGTGGGCGAGACTTCGTTCATGGTGTAGCGGCCGTGGATGGTCTTCTCGCCCATTTTCTCCTCGCTCGTGTAGGTCCAGGTGCTGCCGTCCACCGCGCCCATGCTCATTTCGGCCCAGCCCAGGCTGTCGACACCGTAGTAGGTGTAGGCCTTCTTCTCGCTGCTGTACCCGAGGATGCCGAGGCCGTGCGACGCGCCCATAGGGCTATTGCCGGTCGAGTGGCAAACGACGTTGAAGCCGCCGTGAAACCAGTCGCAGCTGTCGGTCGAGGTCATCTTGCCCGCCGGCATCATTGGGTTTTCCTTGATCTCTCCTTCGGTCTTCCAGGTCCCGACGAAATAGTCGAGCTTCTTCTGCTCGGGGCCGGGTTTTGGCATCTCCATCTTCTTCTCTTGCGCCTGCGCGGCGGCCGCGGCGACGGCGAGCCCTACAGACGCCACCAGTATCCCGATCCTGCGATGGTTCATGTTTTCCCTCCTTCGATTCGCGGCGGGATTCTATCAACTGCGGCGTGGCGTCGAGGCAGTCGAGGGGAACGGTGTCTGGCGAAGGCGTGCGGCTCCCCTCCAAAGATCTCGCCGGCGGGCTCCCGGAGCGAGAGCTTCCCGGCGGGGACATCCTTGAGATTCGACACCCGGCCGGCGGGCCATTTCACGGTGACGCGGTCGGCGTGGTCGTGGTCGCCCAGGCCAAAAAAGAGGGACCGGGAACCGGAAGAGAGGAAAGAGTAGCCGGCCGAGACGACCTGGGCGCGCTTGCCGCCGGCGACCTCCACGGTGACGATAGCGCCCAAGGCCTCACGGGTCGAGCGATGTGGACCTGGTGCCCTGGGGTTCCCTTCGAGCGTGACGACGAGCGATTTCGCGTGGGAAGGGTTGCGGTTCACCCAGAGTGAAGGCCGCTGCAGGAATCCGGTGGCGAAGAGGTCGGGAGCGCCGTCGCCGTTGACGTCCAGGACGACGAGGCCTCGCTGGTTGGCGTCGGATTCGAGGCCCGTCACGGCCGCAAGCTCGGCAAAATGCCGGCCGTCCAGGTTCTTGTAGAAGCGTTTGGGCGTGTGGCCCCAGAGAGAGTCCTCGCCGAACTCGCCTGTCGGGATGCCCTTCTCGAACTTCTTGTACTCCGCGCTCATCAGGTTCCAGAAGTCGATCTCGCGCTCCCTCGGGTTCCTGCCGGTGACCATCCCATTGACCACGAAGAGGTCGGGCCGGCCGTCCAGGTTCGCGTCCACGAAGACGCATCCCCAGGACCAGGAGGTGTCGGAAACCTCCGCCTGCTCCGACGTGCGCTCGAAGCGGCCGCTTGCGTCCGCGCTGGATCGGAAGAGCGAAGAGCCCCGCGACATGGCTTTTAATCTTCGCCAGACGAGCGGCCGTCCGAGGTTGTATGGGAACGCCGGCATCGGGTAGCGCGAGTCGGAGAGAAACCAGTTGAACGGGAAGGAATAATTCGAGACGTAGAAATCGAGTCTTCCGTCTCCGTCGTAGTCGTCCACCGCCACACCCATGCCGAAGCCCGGGTCTCGGACGCCCGCTTTCCCCGCGATGTTGCGGAATGTCCCGTCCCCGTTGTTGTGAAAGTACGTGTTGTTGCCGAAGTCGTTGGCAATGTAGAGGTCGGGCCAGCCGTCGCCGTCCAGGTCCGCCGATTGAACCGCCAGGCCCCAGCCCGTGTCGTCAGTCCGCGAGGACTTCGAGACGTCGGTGAACGTCCCGTCGCCGTTGTTTCGGAAGAGATGGTTGGGCGGGGCATTGTCGGCTTGAATGTTCGGGCCGCGGTCGGGCGGGCCGTAGACCAGGACGTAGAGGTCGGCGTTGCCGTCCCGGTTGTAGTCGAGGGCGGCGGCGGACGTGCAGTAGTCGTTCAAGGCGACGCCGGCGTTCTCTCCGACCTCCTCGAACGTGCCGTTCCTTTTGTTGTGGTAGAGCAGATTCGGTCGGTCGAGGTAGGTGACGTAGAGATCGGTGTGCCCGTCGTTGTCGTAGTCGAAGGCCAGGGTTCCGACCGCTTCCCCCTCCTGCCCGGCCACGCTCGCCTTTTCGGCGACGTCTTCGAAGGTGCCATCACCGCGGTTGCGGTAGAGGCGGTTCCCGTCCCCACCGGCCACGAAGAGGTCTTCCCGCCCGTCCCCGTCGAAGTCGAGCACGGCGGCTCCCGGCGGCATGTGTTCTCCCGGGATCGGGATGTTTCGCGCGGCGTTTGGCAGGTAGGCTCGATGCGAGCGCCCGAGACCCACGCTTTCCGCGACCTCCTCGAAGATCGGCTCCGGGGCACTGGCGGCAAGCCAGGAAAGGAGAGAGGCGGACTCCATTTGCCATGTGCGTGGCGCCGCGCCCGGCCGCAAGAGAACGCGCAGCTTTCCGCCCTCCTGGCGCAGCCGTCCCTCGCCGTCGCGGCCGGTGAGAAGAACCTCGAAGACCGCTTCGCGCCGCTCCCGGCGTCGTCTGAAATCGAGAACCACGTTTTCTGTTCGGCCGAGCCGGGCGAAGCGCGCCCGGATCTCTGCCAGGCGCCGGCGGAGCTTATCGGCATCGCCGGTCGCCTCCGGGGCCGGGGGGGGAGAGGCACGGAACATCTCGATCGAGAGCGGTTGCCGTGCGGGAAGACGGGTCAAAGACTCTCCGGGATACGGCCCGGACCAGCGGAAGCCTGTCGCATAGAGCGACGGCTCCCTTGCTCCCGCCTTCCAATCCTCGAGGAAAGCCTCGGCGTACGTCGAGACCCCATCGGAATAGTCCTCGAGGGTCGGTAAAGGAGGCTCGCGATGAGACGCGCAGCCGCTCGCGAAGAGGGTTACGATTCCGAGCACCGTGGAAGAACTCCGGCAGAGCCGCATGGGGTCCGAGAATATATTCGAGACGGGCGTGTCACTGGCCGACCGCCTCCACGAACGGATCGCGCGCGAGGGTCCGATCTCCTTCCGCGACTTCATGGCAGCGGCCCTCTACGACCCGCAGGAGGGTTACTACGCCAAGAGGACGCGGATCGGAGAGCGGGGAGACTTCGTCACCTCCCCCTGCGTTTCGCCCGCCTTCGCGGCGGCGATCGCCAGCAGATTCCGACAGGACACGGAGGGGTTCGAGGGTTCTGTGGATTTCGTGGAGGTGGGCGCCGGCGAGGGAAGGTTCCTCGAGGACTTCGCCTCGGCGCTTGCACGACAGCACAAGCCCTTCGCCCGGCGCGTCCGCCTGACCGCGATCGAAAGGAGCGGCGCCGCCCGAAACGTGCTTGCCGCCCGCGGAATCACTCGCGACACCCGGGTCCTCGAATCCGTCGAGGAGCTGGCCGAGAAATCCGTGAACGGCTGGATCTTTTCCAACGAGCTTTACGACGCGCTCCCGGTCGTGAGGGTGACCGCGGGCATGCAGGGTCTTTCCGAGTTGCGGGTGGGCGCCGGGCCCGATGGCTTCGCCTGGGTGCTCGCCCCCGCGCCCGAGGCGTATCGGGAATATCTGGAGCGTTTCGGCGTGGCGCTGGCCAACGGGCAGATTGCCGAGATCTGTTTTGCGGCCGCCCCGCTCCACAGGAAAATCGCCCGTGCGCTCGCGCGCGGATCGGTCGTCACCTTCGACTACGGGCATCGCGCCTCGGTCCTTTATCACCCGCTGGCTCGCAAGAACGGCACGCTCGCCGTGCATTTTGCGGGCCTACGCCGCGGAGATCCGCTCGCGCACCCGGGCCAGGTGGATCTGACGGCGCATGTCAACTGGGACGCGCTCATCCGCGTGGGCGAAGAAGAAGGCTTGATCACGCAGGAGCTCACGCGGCAGGGCCGATACTTGACCGAAGCCGGCCTCTTCACGTTCCTCACAACGGAAGCCGAGAAGTGGCGCGCCTTCCGGCTCGTGGACCCCGAAGGGATGGGGGAGGAGCTTTCGGTGCTCATCCAGTCGCGAGGCGTCTAGCTTTCAGCTCTCGGCCGTCAGCCTTCCACCAGATCGGATCGGAGCCCTTCTGAGAGCTGATAGCTGACAGCTGACAGCTTCCTTCGTTTGACTCTCCACCCCCCTCCGATAGAATGGCCGTGCGGTGGCGGACTATCTCCCGATTCTTGTGATGGGTGTGCTCGCGGCGGCCTTGCCGCTCGCGACCATCTGGATCGCCCGGGTGATCCAGACGCGCCGTCCCAATCCCGCCAAACTCGAACCCTATGAGTGCGGTGTGGACGCCTCGACGGTTGCCTTCGACACGCGTTTCTCCGTCCGTTACTTCTTGATCGCCGTTCTCTTTGTCGTGTTCGACGTGGAGACGATCTTTCTCTTCCCCTGGGCGGTCGAGTTTCACCGCCTGGGTCTCTTCGGCCTGGTCGAGATGGTGATCTTTCTGCTGATCCTCGTCGTCGGGTATGTCTATGTCTGGAGACGCCGGGCCCTGGACTGGGCGTAAACGGGCCCGGCCGCGAGTTCCGAACAATGGGAATCGTCGAAAATCGCTTCGAAGACAACGTCCTGACCACCACCGTTGACTCGGTGATCAATTGGGCGCGTCGTTCCTCGATCTGGCCCATGCAGTTCGGTCTGGCCTGCTGCGCAATCGAGATGATGGCCGTCATGGACTCCCGCCACGACCTCGCCCGGTTCGGGGCGGAGGTCTTTCGGGGCACTCCGCGGCAGTCGGACCTGATGATCGTCGCGGGCACGGTCGTCGAGAAGATGGCGCCCATCGTCAAGAGGCTCTACGACCAGATGCCGGAGCCCAAGTGGGTGATCGCGATGGGCTCCTGCGCCACCTGCGGTGGCCCCTACCGGACCTACGCGGTCACGCAGGGAGTGGACCGCATCGTGCCGGTGGATGTCTATGTTCCCGGCTGCCCTCCGCGTCCGGAGGCCTTGATCTACGGGATCATGGCGCTCCAGAAGAAGATCGACAAGATGAGGGTGGTCCGAAAGGCATCCTGATTGACTCCCGAGCAGACGCCACCGCCGCCCGCCGGGCCCCCTCACGGCGGGGAAGCCAAAGCGAAGGAAGTCGCGCGAAAACCCGAGGCGACGGACGCCTCCGATCATCCGTTGGTGCGATCCCTTCGGGTCGCGCTGCCCGACGCCGTTGTCTCCGCCAAGGAGTTTGCCCGACAAGTCACCGTCACGGTCCGGCGCGAGTCGATCGCGCAGGTGGCGAGGCATCTGAAGGACGTGGAGGACTTCAAGTACTGTGTGGATGTCACGGCGGTGGACTGGCGCGACCGGCAGCCGCGTTTTGACGTCGTCTACCACTTCTACTCCTTTTCGAAAAACGACCGGATCCGCGTCAAATGCGGTGTGGGCGAGCAAGAAGAGGTGCCCTCGATTGCGACGGTTTATCTTTCGGCGAACTGGTCGGAGCGGGAGACCTACGACATGTTCGGCATCCGCTTTGCGGGTCACCCGGACCTGCGGCGGATCCTGACCTGGGAAGGCTTTCACGGACATCCCCTGCGCAAGGACTTCCCGGTCGAAGGCATCGACACGGGCGCGGCGATCTACCCCGAGGAATGGCCTGAGGGGGGAGGTCCCTCCGCGGACGACCCGAATCGGAAGGTTGTCTCGTGAAGAATTGCTTCATTGAATCATTGAGTCATTGGTTGATTGAGCGCCCAATGAATCAATGGGTCAATGAATCAATCTCGATGGCTGGAAACGAACTGATCGGTACCTTGTGACTGACAACGACAGACTGACTGAGGCCGAAAGGCAGGAGGCGGCCTACTTCGCCCGGCGCGCCACGGAGGCGGGCGTGCCGCGTCCGGTCGCCGGAGCAACCGAGACGCCTCACGTTCCCACGCTCTTCGACGTGCAGGAGATGGAGCTGAACTTTGGCCCCCAGCATCCCTCCACACACGGTGTCCTGCGTCTGGTGCTGAAAGTCGACGGCGAAAAGATCCTCGAGGCAAAGCCGGACGTGGGCTATCTGCATCGCGGAACCGAGAAGCTCTTCGAGACCGAGACCTACCCCATGGGGATCCCGCACACGGACCGGATGGACTACGTCGCGGCGGCCACCAACAACCACGCCTTCTGTTTGACGATCGAAAAGCTGCTCTCTGTGGACATCCCGCGGCGCGCGCAGTTGGTCCGCGTCATTCTGGACGAGTTGCAGCGGCTCTCCTCGCACCTGGTTTGGCTGGGAACTTCCGGCATTGATCTGGGGGCCGTGACCCCTTTCTGGTACGCCTTCCGGGAGCGGGAACAGATTCTCGATTTCTTCGAGGAGTACTGCGGCGCGCGGCTGACCCTGAACTGCATGAGGATTGGGGGACTGCCGTTTGACCTGACGCCCGGCTGGGTCGAGCGGGTTTCCGAGTTCGTGGACGACATGCCGTCGCGGATCGACGACTACGAGCAGCTCCTGACCGACAACCGCATCTGGAAGAAGCGCACGGTCGGGATCGGCGTGATCTCCGCCCAAGAGTGCATCGAGTACGGCTTGACCGGTCCCATCCTGCGGGGCTCGGGCGTGGAGTGGGACCTGCGCCGCGCGCAGCCCTACGAGTGCTACGAGGAGCTCGACTTCGCCATCCCGACGCGCGTCAACGGCGATACGTACGACCGGTACGTCGTCCGCGTGCAGGAGATGCGGCAGAGCGTGCGGATCATCCGCCAGTGCCTGGGCAAGCTCGCGCCAGGCGAGATCCGCGGCAAGGTTCCGCGCGTCATCAAGCCCCCCGCCGAAGAGGCCTATGCCTCGATCGAGTCTCCCAAGGGGGAGCTCGGCTTTTACTGCGTTTCAAACGGCTCCAACCGGCCGTACCGGATGCATTGCCGGCCACCGTCCTTCATCAACCTGCAGGCGCTGCCGCGTCTGGCCAAGGGGCACCTGATCTCGGACCTGGTGGCCTTGATCGGGACGATCGATATCGTGCTCGGGGAGGTGGACCGGTGAACCGGGCGGGAGGCGGGAGGCGGGAGACGGAAGACGTGGCGCGAAAACCTCTTCGTCTACCGTCTACCGTCTACCGTCTGCCGGCCTGCGTGGGTCACAGATGAAGGTTCTGACGCCAACGGTCCTGACGTATCTGAAGGTCGTGATTCTGGTCGCGGTCGTGCCGGCGATCGTGGGCTTCGTGATCGTGCTGGTAGAGCGCCGATTCATGGGCTTCATGCAGGCGCGCCTCGGGCCAAACCGCGTGGGTCCCCAGGGCACCCTCCAGGGTCTGGCCGACCTGGTCAAGCTCGTGACGAAAGAGGACGTCACACCGGCCCGCGCCGAGAAGGCGGTGCACTTTCTGGCGCCCGTTTTGGCCGTGATCCCGGCGTTGACGGCCCTGGCCGTGATCCCGTTCGGCCCGTCGCTGCGGCTCTCCCGGCAGGTCTCGACGCCCCTCTACGTGACCGACATCAACATCGGTCTTCTCTTTCTGCTCGCCATCACGTCGATCGGCGTGTACGGCATCATCCTGGGCGGCTGGGCCTCGAACAACAAGTACTCCTTGCTCGGCGGGTTGCGGTCGGCCGCGCAGCTGGTGTCCTACGAGGTGCCGATGGGGCTCGCCCTGGTCGCGGTTCTTCTGATGACCCGCTCGCTTTCGTTGGTCGAGATTGTCCAGAGGCAGGACCGGATTCACCTCTGGTTTGTCTTCCCTGGCCTTCTCTCCTTTTTCCTCTACTTCGTCTCGGGCGTCGCCGAGACCAACCGCAACCCCTTCGACCTGCCGGAGGCGGAATCGGAGCTGGTCTCGGGCTTCAACACCGAGTACTCGGGCGTCAAGTTCGCCTTCTTCTTTCTGGGTGAATACACGGGGATGATCATCATCTCCTGCGTGGCGGTGACGGTCTTTTTCGGGGGGTGGTTGCCTCCCTTTCCGCACGTCAAGGCACTCGCGTTTCTCGGCGGGATCCCGCCCTTCGCCTGGTTTCTCGCCAAGACCGGTTTCTTCCTCTTTTGCTACATCTGGTTCCGCTCGACCTTTCCGCGCTACCGTTTCGACCAGCTCATGGCGCTCGGGTGGAAGTGGATGATCCCGGTCTCGCTGGTCAACATCCTTGTTGTGGCGCTCGCGATCCTGGCCACACCGGGACGCACCAACGGCCTCTTCGCGCTGGCCTGGATCTTCGGAGGGGTGTTTGTGGTTCTTTCGCTGCTGGCGAGACTCCGCCGGGCGCTGGCTCGCCGCGACCGGCTCGCGGCGGTTCCCGGCGGGGCGCGCGAGACCGGGTAGAGGAGACATTCGTGACGATGCCGCTCAAGAAATGGCTCGACAAGCTGACACTGCTCGACCTCTTCGACGGTCTCTCCGTGACTGGCCGGCACTTCTTCAAGAAGAAAGTGACGATCCAGTACCCCGAGCAGAAGAAGATCCCTTCCGACCGGTTCCGGGGAATGTTCCGTCTGGACGAAGAGCGGTGTATCAAATGCACGCTCTGCGCGATCGAGTGCCCGATCAACATCATCTACATCGACTGGCACAACGAGAAGAACGAGGGGGGCAAATCCGTCAAGGTGTTGGATCGGTTCGATGTGGACTTGAAACGCTGCATGTTCTGCCAGCTCTGCGAAGAGGCCTGCCCGACGGTCCCCAAGTCCATCTGGCTGACGACCAAGACCTACGAGATGGCGGCGTATGACCGCAACGAGTCGCTCTATCTCGACATTCGCAAGCTGACCGACTGGCAGGCGGCGCCGAACGTGAAGCCGTTTACGGTGGTCGAGCAGGGATGACGGGCGTCCTCTTGACGGGCGGGGCCGGCTGGGCCTTCCTCGCCTTCGCGGCGCTGGCTCTGGGCGCGGCGGTGGCGGTCGTCGTGGCGAGGAACCCTGTCCACTCGGCGCTCTTTCTGCTGGGCTCTTTCCTGATGGTTGCGTGCATCTTCTTTCTCCAGGGGGCCGAGTTTCCCGGCGCGGTCCAGATCCTGGTCTACGCCGGCGGGATCATGGTCCTCTTCCTCTTCGTCATCATGCTCGTGCACCAGCGGACTGCGGCGACGGCCGTGGCCTTCCAGCACCAGTGGGACGTCGCGCTGCTGTTTCTGGTCGTGTTCCTGCTGCCGTTTCTCTACATCCTCGGAACGGAAACGTTCCCGGACATCCCTCAGAACCCGGATGCCCTGCGCATGGCGGGCGGCCGGCTGATCGGCAACACGGAGGCGGTGGCCCTGTTGCTCTACCGCAGCTACCTGTTGCCCTTCGAGGTCGCTTCGGTTTTCCTCCTTGTGGCCATGATCGGTGCGGTCGTGCTCGGCAAGCGCTCGGTGGAGAAAGTGGACTGATGGGAGCGCCGCATCTGTACGCCCCTCACCCTGCCGGCCGCTCGCTTCGCGAGGAGCGACCTGCGGTCGCGGCCGGCGTGCCGTCCCTCGGCCTTCGTCTTGAACACTCTCGGCTGCCGGTCGCGATGCGACCGCCGAAGCCGAAAGCCGCCCCTCGCACACCCCCGCTCCCAGGGGGAGAGGGGACAGGTCTCGGCTACTCCCTCTCCCTCCGGGAGAGGGTCGGGGTGAGGGGAGAACTCGAAGGGTCCAGGCTGCTGCTGTGACGATCACGATCAATCACGTTCTGGTCGTGAGCTTTCTGCTCTTCGGAATCGGGCTCGTCGGGGTGCTTGTGCGCCGCAACTTCCTGGTCGTGCTGATGTCGGTCGAGTTGATGATGAACGCGGTGAACCTGAACCTGATCGCATTCTCCAAGAGGCTCTCCGATCTGACCGGGCAGGTGTTCTCCGTCTTCGTCATCACGATCGCCGCGGGCGAGGCCGCGATCGGGCTGGCCCTGACCATCTCCCTCTTCCGCCAGCGCAAGACGCTGAACGTGGAGGAGGCGAGCACGATGCAGGGATGAGGAGACTCGACGCTTGAGAGAGCTCATCTGGCTCATTCCGCTTTTTCCGCTGGCGGGGTTTCTCGTGAACGGGTTCTTCTACCTGCTCGCGCATCGCTCAGCCTCCGCGAACGCTTCGGCGGAGGAGTCGGAGGGGCATGGGCACCCAGAGATCCCTTTCCACGCCCTCCACACGGCGGTGGGGACGGGTTCCGTCGCCCTCTCGTGCCTGTTTGCCTTCGGCGCCGTTTTCGACGTTGGCCTCTCGGCGCTGGCCTCCGGCGCCACGCACGTCGTGACGCTCTACCGCTGGATCCCGCTCGGCGTCAACGAGGCCGTCGGCCAGATCCCGGGCCGCCTCGCGGAGTGGTCCGTGGACGCCGCCTTCCGGCTGGACGCGCTGTCGGCCGTCATGATCGCCTTCGTGACCTTCGTGGGGTTTCTGATCCACGTCTATTCCGTCGGCTACATGGGCCACGACCGGGGCTACGGGCGCTATTTCGCGTACCTGAACCTCTTCATGTTCTCGATGCTCGTGCTGGTCCTGGCGGAGAACTTCTTGCTGCTCTTTGTCGGCTGGGAAGGGGTCGGCCTCTGCTCGTATCTGCTGATCGGCTACGACTACCACAAGAAGACCTCGGCGGACGCCGGGAAGAAGGCGTTCGTGGTCAATCGCATCGGCGACTTCGGTTTCATCCTCGGCATCTTCGGCGTCATGAGCCTCTTCGGCACTCTGGACTTCGGCAAGGTCTTTTCCGCTGCGGCGAGCGATCCGGGACTCGAGACCCCGTACCTGACGCTCATCTGCATCTGCCTCTTCGTGGGTGCCTGCGGCAAGTCGGCGCAATTTCCGCTTCATGTGTGGCTGCCCGACGCCATGGCCGGCCCGACACCGGTCTCCGCACTGATCCACGCCGCCACGATGGTGACGGCGGGCGTTTACATGGTCGCCCGCTGCAACGTGCTCTTCCGCCTCGCTCCCGACGCGATGCTCGTGGTGGCGGTCATCGGAGGCTTTACCGCGCTCTTTGCGGCCACGATCGGCCTGGCGCAGAACGACATCAAAAAAGTCCTGGCCTACTCGACTGTCTCGCAGCTCGGCTACATGTTCCTGGCCTGCGGTGTGGGAGCCTTCGTGGCCGGCATTTTCCACGTCGTGACGCACGCCTTTTTCAAGGCCTGCCTCTTCCTGGGCTCGGGGTCCGTGATCCATGCGCTCGGGGGCGAGCAGGACATGCGCCGGATGGGGGGGCTGGCCCCGAAGATCCGGACGACCCATCGAACGTTCCTGATCGCGACACTCGCGATCGCGGGCGTGCCGCTTTTCGCCGGGTTCTTCTCGAAGGACGCGATTCTCTCGGCCGTGTACGAAGCGCAGTTCGCCTCTGCTCCTCGCCTCCCGAGGATCCTCTGGTCGGCGGCGCTCCTGACCGCAGGCCTGACGGCTTTCTACATGTTCCGGCTCGTCTCGATGACGTTTTGGGGAACCTTCCGCGGGAGCCGAGAGCAGGACTCGCACATTCACGAGTCTCCCCGCTCGATGACGATTCCCCTGGTGATCCTCGCGTTCCTCTCGGTGGTGGGAGGTTACGTGGGCGTGCCGCTCGCGTCGGGCGGAAACGGGATCGGCAAGCTCCTCTCGCCGATTCTCTTGCCGCTCTCCGGGCGGGCAGCGGAGGCGCACCACGTGGAAGTCTCCCGGGAGCTCTTGCTGATGGCCGCTTCGGTTGCCGTGGCCGCCGCCGGGATCCTGCTTGCCGTCCTCTGGTATGCGAAAGGGGACGGCCGAACACCGCAGCGATTGGCGGCCCGTTGGCCGGGCGTTTACCGCGCGGTCTCCAACAAGTATTTCGTGGACGAGTTCTACGAGGCGGCCTTCGTCGAGGGTGTGGCAAAGGGGGGAGGGCTCCTGTTGTGGGACGTGGATGCCACGTTCGTGGACGGCGCGGTCAACGGTGTCGCCGCCGTCACACGCGGATTCTCCTGGGTCTCCTCCGCCTTCGACCAGTACGTGGTCGACGGTCTCGTCAACGGCGTGGCCGACACGCTCCAGGCGGGATTCCGGTTGTTCCGCCGGGCGCAGACAGGCAGAGTGCAGAACTATGCCCTGGTGATGGGGGCGGGGCTTTTTGCCGTGGTGGCGGTGTATCTGCTCTTTCGATAGTTGAGGACGTAGGACTTAGGAGGAAGGTGGTAGGGATGCAGACGAGAAAAGCGCGGTGTCTTTCCCTACGTCCTACCTCCTACCTCCTACGTCCTGCAGAGGAAGTGACATGCACTTAGACCAGATCCCGATTCTCTCGATCGTCGCCTACGTCCCGCTTGCTGGGGCGCTCCTGTTGATCTTCTTCTTTCCGAAGGAAAAGACGGCCGCGATCAAGTACTTCGCGACGGTCGTGGCGGGGTTCGACTTTCTCGTCTCCCTGCCCCTCTGGTTTGCCTTTGACCGCGGCCACGCCGGTTATCAGTTCCAGGAGCGCGCCTCGTGGATCCCCTCTCTCGGCGTGGAGTACCGCTTCGGGATCGATGGGATCTCCCTGGTCTTGATCTTGATGACGACGCTGCTCGGCTTCATCGCGGTTTACTGTTCGTACGCGGCCATCACGGAGCGTCAGAAGGAGTACTACGTGCTCCTGCTGCTGCTCCAGACTTTCATGATCGGCACGTTCTGTTGCCTCGATATCTTCCTGTTCTACGTCTTCTGGGAAGTGATGCTCGTGCCGATGTACTTCCTGATCGGCGTCTGGGGAGGCGAGCGCCGGCTCTATGCCGCGATCAAGTTTTTCCTCTACACGCTGGCGGGCTCGGTCTTGATGCTTTTGGGCATCATCGCGCTCTACTTCTACAACACGACCGGCTTCCTCGGTTACAAGGGGCTCGGACACCCTGCGACCTTCTCGATTGAAAAGCTCACGGCGGTGGCTGCGGGCATGCCGGTGGAGCTCCAGATCTGGATCTTCTTTGCTCTGTTCTTCAGCTTCGCCATCAAGGTGCCCATGTTTCCGTTCCACACGTGGCTTCCCGACGCGCACACGGAGGCGCCCACGGCCGGATCGGTCATCCTGGCGGCGGTTCTCCTGAAGATGGGGACGTACGGCTTCGTGCGTTTCTCGCTGCCCATGTTTCCCGAGGCGGTCAAGACCGGCTGGGTCCTGGGCACGATGGTGACGCTCGCGATCATCGGCATCGTCTACGGCGCCATGGTGACTCTGGTCCAGAAGGACATGAAGAAGCTGATCGCCTATTCCTCGGTTTCTCACCTGGGTTTCGTCATGCTGGGGATCTTTGCGATGAATATGGCGGGTCTGCAGGGCGCGATCCTCCAGATGGTGAACCACGGCATCTCGACGGGGGCGCTCTTCCTTCTGGTCGGCATCGTTTACGAGAGGCGGCACACGCGCATGATCGCCGAGTACGGCGGCCTGGCGCGCCCGATGCCGATCTATGCCACGTACTTCATGATCATGGCGCTGTCCTCGATGGGGCTGCCGCTCTTGAACGGCTTCGTGGGGGAGTTCGCGATCCTCCAGGGCGCCTTCGCGCGAAGCTTCTGGTGGGCCTTCTCTGCGGCCACGGGGATCGTGCTCGGAGCCGCGTACCTGCTCTGGCTCTATCAGCGCGTCTTCTTCGGAGAAGTGACCAACCCGGCCAACGCGAAGCTTCCGGACTTGAGTCTGCGCGAGCAGTTGACGCTTCTGCCGCTCGTGGTGGCGGCCCTCTGGATCGGTCTCTACCCAAAACCGATTTTCGATGTCCTGCGCGTCCCGTCGGAGACGATCGTGCGCGCGGTCGGCGCAAGGACTGAGACGTCTCCGGCGCTGGCGCGGGAGCGGTCCGCGCCGGCCGGCGGGCAGACGCGGAGCGACCGGTGAACGTTTCGGCCACCGACTGGTTCCTGCTTTCCCCCGAGCTTTTCCTGACGGCGGCGGGACTGGTGCTCCTGACGCTCGCGACATCGTTCGGCAAGGCGAGAGAGGAATTTCTCGCTTATCTGTCGGTGCTCTCCGTCGCGGGGACCGTCGTGCTTCTGGCCTGCGTCGCCACGCACCCGGCGCGGCAGGCAGGGCCGATTCTGGCCGGTATGTTCGTCGTGGACAACTTCGCCCTGTTTTTCAAGTTTCTCATCCTGCTCACGATCGTTCTGACCATCCTGGCCTCCCTCCGATTCGTGGGAGCGTCCCCCTACCCGGGAGGGGAGTACTACGCGCTTCTGCTTTTTGCAGGCGTGGGCATGCTCTTCATGGTTTCGGGCAGCAATCTGGTCTCCATCTATGTCTCCCTCGAGTTGATGGCGCTCTCCTCCTACATCCTGGCCGGATTCTTCAAGGGGGAGGTGCGCTCCACGGAGGCGGCCCTGAAGTACTTTGTGCTCGGAGCCTTCTCTTCCGGCATCCTGCTCTATGGCCTGTCGCTCGTGTACGGCGTCGGCGGCAAGATGGGTCTGACCGAGCTGGCACGGCTTTACGCCTCGACCGACCGCTCGAACCTGATCGTGCTCGGGATCCTCATGGTCCTGGTCGGCCTGCTCTTCAAGATCGCGGCCGTGCCTTTCCACGTCTGGACTCCCGACGTGTACGAGGGCTCACCGACCCCGGTGACGGCCTTCTTCTCGGTCGGCCCGAAGCTTGCGGCCTACGCGATCCTGGCCCGGATCTTCTACGTGGCCTTTCCCAAGTTTCACGCGGACTGGGGCCTGATCGTCGCGCTGGTAGCGGCCGCCACGATGATCTGGGGGAATCTTGCGGCGCTCCTGCAGTCAAACGTGAAACGGATGCTGGCCTACTCCTCGATCGCGCATGCCGGCTACGCGCTTCTGGGGGTGCTCGGCTTCCGCACCGAGTTCGGCATGTGGGGAGTCCTGGTGTATCTGCTGGCCTACACGTTCATGAACTTCGGGGCCTTCGCCCTGGTCATCTTCTTAGAGACCCGGGGGTATGCCGCGGAGTCGGTCGCCGACTTCAACGGGCTGGCCAAACGCAACATGCCGGCGGCGGTCACGATGCTCGTGTTTCTTCTGTCGCTGGCCGGCATCCCGCCCACGGCCGGGTTCATCGGAAAGTACTACCTGTTCACGGCGGCCATGAAGGCGGGGTACGCGTGGCTGGCGGTGCTTGCGGTGCTGGCGTCCGCCGTGTCGCTCTTCTACTACTTCCGGATCGCGGCCGCGATGTTCTTTTCGGAGGCGGCCGGCGCGAAGCTCCGGAGCTCCTACGCGCTGACGGCCGCGGTCGCCATCTGCGCGGCGGGAACGCTTCTGGCGGGCCTGGCGCCGGAGCGGTTTGTGGCCATCCTGCGTCATTGCGTCCCGGGAGGCGACTGAGAATCGTGAATTGCGAGTTGCGGATCTTGATCGGGGCCCCTGAGGCCGGCAATTCACAACGCTCCGTTCACGATTGGAGATGCCTTCCCGCTACCAGCTGATCGCCGAAGGGTCAGCGGCCGGGCTGCTCTTCCTGGTTTCGCCGGTCTGCGGGTATTTCCTCGGCGAATGGCTTGGACAATGGCTGAGGCTGGGGATGATCCTCGCTTACGCCGGGGCGGCCCTCGGAGTGGCGGCGGCTTTCGTGAACCTGCTGCGGCTTGTGGCCCGGGTGAGCCGGTGAGCGACATGGACGCCGTGATCGGCCGGGTGCGGCGGCGGGCCTTCGGGTTTGCCGTGCTCGCGATCGTGATCGGTTTTCTGGTCGGATGGCGCGCGGGCGTGTCCTTGACAATCGCGGCAGCGGTGGTTATTTTCAGTTTTCTCGCCCTGGAGAAGTTGATCGAGCGTCTGGTCGCCGGGCAGAAAAAGCCGAGTCCTCGTTCCCTCTGGCGGTTGCTGCTCGTGACGGTGGCGAGCTTTGCGCTGCTCGGCACGGTTCTTTGGCGATGGAAGGGTTTTGACCCCGTGGCGGGAGCCGTGGGTCTGTCCGTAGTCGTGCTGGCGATCCTGCCGGAAGTCTGGAAAGGGAAGGACTGAGGAGGGAGTCGCGGGTTGGAAGAACATCACTCGATCCTGTACGCGCCGGTCAACCGGCTCCTGATCCGGATTCTGGGGGAGCCTCCGATCGGCAAGTTGTCCCCCGGGCTTGCCGCCTTTTTTTTCCCCGACGGCAAGACGGCGTGGGTCCCGGATGCGGCGATCATGACGTTGCTGCTCCTGCTGCTCCTGGCGCTTTTTTTCCCGTGGCTTTCGCGTCGCTACGACAAGGAGAAGCCCGGAGGCCTTCAGAGCTTCTTCGAGATGCTGGTCGGTGGGCTGCGCGGCCTCGTGGACGACGTCATCGGCGACGGTGCGCCGAAGAAGTATCTCGCCACGGTGGGCACCTTCGCTGTCTTCATCGGCGCGGCGAATCTTTTCGGGCTCTTCTTCTTCCTGCAGCCTCCCACCGGTTCGCTCTCGACGACCGCCGCGCTGGCCGTCATTTCCTTCTTCTACTTCAACAAGGAAGGGATCCGAGAGCACGGCGTGCTCCGGTACCTGCGCCACTTCACGGGGCCGCTGTTGCTGATCGCGCCGCTGTTCTTCGTCATCGAAGTCATAGGGACGTTTGCAAGGATCCTGTCGCTGTCGCTGCGGCTCTTCATGAACATCTATGGCGAACACACGACGACCGGTGTCTTCGCGAGTCTGGTTCCGATCGTCGTGCCCTGGCCCATGATGGCGCTGGGCATCTTTACGGCGGTCCTCCAGGCCTATGTCTTCGCGTTGCTCTCGGCGGTCTATGTTGCCGGCGCGACCGCGCACGAAGGACACTGATCGTTGTGATAGGTTTGCGCAAACCGCCACGCCGGAGGGCGTGACGGAGAAGGAGAATTGCGGATGCTGAAGAAGACGGGATTGTTCGTTGGCCTGGCCTTGGCCCTGGCGATGCCGGCGCTTGCGCAGCAGGCGGCGGGAGCCGCCCCAACCGCGGCTGGAGGGGTCAAGTGGGGCGTCATCGGCGCGGCGTTCCTGCTCGGGTTGGCCGTTTTCGGGGGGGCCGCCGCTCAGGGCAGGGCCACGGCGGCGGCCGCGGAAGGAATGTCACGCAACCCGGGAGCGTCCAAGGACATCCGCGGCATGACCCTGCTCGGCCTGGTCTTGATCGAATCCCTGGTGCTTTACGCCCTGCTCATGTGCTTCCTGATCTTCTCCAGGTAGCCGCTCGGCGGACTCCAGGCGCGGAAGAACACCCGCTTCCTGTCCTCTTCCGAGGACGGGGTGACCCATTCTGAGAAACTCCCGGGGCACTCAATCCGTACTTATTCCCAGGTGAAGGCTAAAGGTGCGGACTTCTAATCCGCGGAAAGGCAGAGAGTTAGATCGGGGCCGGGGTCGATTTTTTCAGTTCTCCGTCGGCCCGGCAAGGATCTTGAAAGCGTCAGGAGGCATGGAGAAGGTGAGTGTACAGCCCAACGCCGAGTCCGGCGTGAGCGCCTGGGACTTCGACTCCCAGGCCATGCCGTATCTGGACTCTCTCTACAACACGGCCTACCGGATGACCCGGAGCGCCGAGGACGCGGAGGACCTCGTTCAGGAGACGTACTTCAAGGCCTACAAGTACTACGACAAGTTCGAAGAGGGGACCAACCTGAAGGCCTGGCTCTTCAAGATCCTGAAGAACACGTTCATCAACAGCTATCGTAAGAAGAAGCTCGAGCCGAGGAGCGTGGACTTTGCGGATATCGAGGATTCCTTCGAGAGAATCGTCCGCCGGGACACCTCCGAGCAGCCCGGCGATCCGGAGTCCGAGTTCTTCACCGGGGTGCTCGACGACGACGTCCGGAAGGCCCTGGAATCGCTCCCGTACGACTACCGCATGGTGGTCATCCTGGCCGACCTGGAGGACTTCTCCTACAAGGAGATCGCCGACATCCTGGACTGCCCGGTGGGGACCGTGATGTCGCGGCTTTATCGCGGGCGCAAGCTCCTCGAAAAAGTGCTCTTGAGATACGCCCGGCTGCACGGCTACATCCGGGGCGCCGAACCCAACAAGATGCGCACCCGGCCCAAACCCCCGGCTGCCTAGCCGGGAGACTCTTCCCGGGCAGGAATTTCGGCCCGGCGCGCCTCGTTCTGGCCGTCTGGCCCATGAACTGCTGCCAGGCCCGGTTTCTGCTGTACGCGTATCTGGACCGTGGCATGTCCGTCTGCGAGGCGGAAACACTTTCGCGGCACCTGGCCGAGTGTCGCGCCTGCGAGGCGCGGGGAAGGTCGGCCCGGGGTCTGGCGCGGCTCCTCCATTCCTGCATCGAGCGCGCGCCGGCGCCTCCGAGGCTGGTCCTTCGGCTGCGGCAGGGTCTGGTGCCGGCGGCGCCCCCGCGTTCGACGGTCTACGCAACGGCGGCAGCAGTTCTCGTGATGATCCTGCCGCTCGTGGCTTCCGTCGCCGGGCGGCCCGCGGAAGCGGTGGCTTCTGTCTCCCAGAAGCGTCTGGCGATCGAGGCGCCTCCGAAGCCCAAGCTCGTCTCCCGGCGCCTAACGGGCACTCTGATCTGTCTTGACTGCGAGGCACGCATCGAAGCGGGTCTCCCCCCGTTGTCGGCGTCCAAGCACGAACCGGCCTTCTGCGCCGCCAACGGCGAAGTCTGGCGGCTGATGTTCCGCGACCCTTCGGCCGCCGAGGCTTCGGCCGGCCAGACGGTCACGGTGGAGGGTGTGGGGTTTCCGGAATCCGGCTTCCTGCGCGCCAGCTGGGTGGGCTACTGAACCAGCTATTAGCTATTAGCTCTTAGCTTGCTGCCGGCTCTGGCTAGCAGCCAACAGCTAATAGCTAACAGCTCTCCCTTAGAATCCCGGTGCCCATGCGGCCCGGTTCGATCATCGAAGCCTCCGCTCCCGCCCGAGTGGATCTGGCTGGCGGCACTCTCGACCTTTGGCCTCTGCACGTTCTCCATCCGGGCTCGGTCACCGTTAACCTCGCCATCGACCGGAGGGCCGCGTGCCGCGTGCGGCAGGGCGGGGAACGCTTCCGGATTTTCTCTTCTCGGGGGCCGGGCTTCGAGAAGGAGGCAGGGTCTGCCGAAGAGCTCCTGGCCGACTCCCGGACCGCTCTTGTTGGCTCGTTGATCGAAGCGCTCGAGATCCGGGATTTCCTCGAAGTGGAGCTCTGTTCGGAGGTGCCCTTCGGCTCGGGGCTCGGAGGATCCTCCGCCCTGACCGTGGCTCTGGCCGGGGCTCTCGAGGGCTGGAGCCCGCGGGATCTCTCCGGTGTCGCGCGCGTCGCGCTTGCCCGGGACATCGAGACGCGTGTGCTCGGCAAGCCCGCCGGTGTGCAGGACTACTACCCGGCGCTCGCGGGAGGCCTTCACCGGATCTGGTTTGAAGCGGGCTCAACGCGCGCCGAGCGCGTGGAAGTGGACACGGAGGCGTGGGCGCGCCATTTGACGCTCTTCGACACGGGCGCGGCGCACTCCTCCGGGATGAACAATTGGGAGATCTTCCGCGCGCGTCTGGAGGCGAATCGCGTGGTGGCCGGTGCCCTCGAGACCGTCAGGCAGGCCGCCGCCGCGATGGCGCAGGCATCCTCGGCGCTCGACTTTCCCGCGATGGGCGCGGCGCTGCGGCAGGAGTGGGAGGCGCGGCGCCAGCTTGCCCCCGTCGTCTCTTCCCCCGCGATCGAACGGGCCGTCGAGGCAGCGCTCGCGGCCGGTGCGTGGGGAGGCAAGGCCTGCGGCGCCGGCGGCGGAGGATGCGTCGTCTTCCTGTCGCCTGCCGAACGCGCCTCTTCCGTCCGGGAGGCGCTGGCGCGTCTGCCCGCAGGCGCCGTCTTGCCCGTTCGCGCCGAGAACCGGGGCCTCATCGTCAAGGAGACTGTTTAGCGCCCGTAGCGGGTTCGAGATCACTTCGGCGCGCGATCTCGTGACTCAGCCGCCAGGGGATCAGATCCTCTGGAGCTGCGCCACGGTGCGCTCGTTCTCCACGTTGCCCGTGTTCAACGTCGTTTTCGGCTCGAGCAGCAACACCCACGCCTCCTGCTTCGCGACCGGCATGTGCTCGACACCCCTCGGAACGATCAGAAACTCGTTTTCTTCCAGGTCCACGTCCCGGTCGCGGAATCGAATCCGCAGCCGGCCCTTGACGACGAGGAACAGCTCGTCCTCCTTCTCGTGGTGGTGCCAGAGAAATTCCCCCCGGACCTTCACGACCTTGACGTAGGAATCGTTCAGGTCGCCGACGATCTTCGGGCTCCAGCGATCGCGGAAGAGTCCGAACTTCTGGCTCAGGTTGACCTTTTCCATGGAATTCCTCGCTGCCGTCTTCGCCACTACATCCTTCCCGGCTCGGGGATTCCGAGCAACTCTAAGAGCCGTGACATCTCCCGGCGGAAAATACGCGCCACGGCGAGCCGCCGGTTCCGCCGGGCCGGGTCCTCCTCCTGGAGGATCGGGTGTCGGTGGTAGAACTGGTTGAAGGCCTGGGCGAGGCCGAAGGCGTGGCGCGCGATCGTCGAGAGTTCCAGCGACTCGACGGCCCGCCGCGCCACCTCGGAGAGCGAGGCGGCGTCGAGCAGGAGAGCCCAGAGGTCATCCTCCCACTCCGCCTCCGCCAGGGCTTCGGCGGACGGTTCCGTCGGCATCTGCCGCTGTGCCAGCTTGCGGAAGATGCTGTCGGCGCGCACCAGGGAATACTGGAGATAGGGGCCCGTGTCCCCCTCGAAGTTTACGGCCTCGTCGAAGTCGAACGCGATGACCTTGTTCCTGCCGAACTTCAGGAGGAAGTAGCGCAGCGCTCCCACCGCGATCGCGCGGGCGTCCTCCTCCGCCCGCGCATCGGCGAGCTCGCCGCTCTCGCGGCGGCTCTGAACTTCTTTCCGGGCGCGCTCGAGCAAGAGCTCGACCAGATCGTCCGCCTTGACGCCCAGGCCCTTGCGTCCCGACATCTCGACGAACGGTTTCTTCTCGTCTTCCGGCGAGAGGCGGTACTCCTCGCCAAACCGCTCGGCCAGCTCGCGGGCGGCTTTGGGGGAGAGCGCCACGATTTCATAGGCAAAGTGATGGCTCTCCGCCGCCTCCCGGACAAACCCCAGCATCTTGAGCCCCTCCCGGACCACCTTCTGCGGGTAGGACTGCCGGACATCGATGACGTTGAAGACGCGAAAGGCCCGCCCGAAGCGCGGAGCACCGGGGGTCCCCTCGGGATGCGCCGTGCGCCAGACCTCGTGCCGCAGCACCTCGGCGGGGATCTCCTGCTGCCGCACCGAGCCAGAGTTCCACACGGGTGTGAACCGCTCGTAGTCGAAGTCCGCGCCGAGCAGACCAAACTTCCAGAGCTGGTAGGCGATGTCCTTGGCCGTGTAAGTGGCCGTGCCGGTCGAGCGCACGAGGATCTTGTCCGGCTCCTCGAGTCCCGCGAACTCTTCCGATTCCGACAGACGCAGCACCCAGCAGCCGGTGTGCGGACCTTCCGTTTCGAGCGAGACGGCTCCTGAGCTCTTCAGCATCTCGAAGGCGCGCGACCAGAAGTTCTTCTTCAAGATGTCGCTCTCGCGCGGCAGCAGGTCGTAGGCGATCCCGATGCGCCCCATGGTTGCCAGATGCGCCGAGCAGATCGCCTCGGCCACGGCCGCCGCGATGCGTGCGGTTGCGTCCGACCCCTGCTCGATCGCGTGGAGGATCTCGTCTCTCCACCGGCGGGTCTCGGGGCGCGCCTCGTAGGTCCGGCCCACCTCGGCGTAAAGATCCCAGCAGAGGTAGGCGAATCCCCTCGCGTTTGGCTCTTTGCCGGGGAGCGCGGCCGAGGCAATGAGGCGCCGCAGCTCCTCCTCCGAGCTCACGTGGGCCAGGTGCAGGAGCCCGGCCACGACGTCGGCCACCTGGACACCCGTGTCGTCCAGGTAGTTCTGCACCTCCACCTCGTGTCCCAAGAAGCGAAGCGCGCGGACCAGGACGTCGCCCAGCACGGCGTTTCTCAAGTGCCCGATGTGCGCGGCCTTGTTCGGGTTGATATTGGTGTGCTCGACGATGATCTTGCCTTCGCGGCGCGGCTGCGCGACGGGCTCCTCCCGCAGGCCGGCGGCGAAGGAGCCTCGGTCGAGGAAGAAGTTCAGGTACCCGGCCGCCTCGACCCGGGCCTCCCGCACGCCGGCCGGCAGCTCGACTGACCGGGCAAGCTCCGCCGCGATCGCGCGTGGAGCCTTTCGCAGGGTCTTGGCGAGGTCGAAGGCCACGGGGGTCGCGAGATCGCCCAGGCTGACACGCGGAGGCCTCTCGAGGACGACGCGCTCGAGCGAGACTTCCCACTCTTTCGATGCCGCCCGACGCACCGCCTGCGCGAGATCCGACTGGAGGCTTTCGAGCGTGCGGGGCGCCTTCATGGGCGCCGGAGTATATCGGGGCGAGCCGTCGGCTCTCGGCCCGGGGCCGGGTCGCGAGAGCTGACAGACCGACGGTCGAGAGTTTAAGATGCCGGAGTGAGCGAGGCTGTCGTCCGGTCGGTGTCCATCGGGGCCAGTGCCAGCGACGCCTTCGACGCGTTCACGAGGGTGTCCGATCTGTTGTCCTGGTGGTGCGAGGGCGCGCTCGTGGGGTTGAGGCCGGGGGGCAACTGGGCGATCGGCTTCACCGACCTGCGCGGCCGGACCGAGTCCACTGTGCTCGGCAAGATCGCGGAGTTCGAGCGGGGCAGAAGACTCGTTGTCCGCGACATTTCCTACGAACCTTCCCTGGGAGAGCCTCTCGAGGGGTTGCGCCTGGCGCTGACCTTTGCCGAGTGCGATGGCGGCTGCCGGGTGACCGTGGAGCAGGACGTTCCCGACAGCGGCCCGGCGTACGACCGTTACCGGGGCGAGGTGGGCTCGGGTTGGGAATCGAGCCTCGCCGACTTGAAGAAGTACCTGGAAGGCCCGCGACGACGCCGGATCGTCATCGAGGCGGGATTGCCCGAGAACTGATGAGGGGCCGGAAAACGGAAAACGGGAAACGGGAAACGACGGCGGGGAGGTGCTCCTCTGGTCCCTCGTTTACCGTTTTTCGTTTGCCGTTTCCCGCATCGACAGATGACAGAGTCTAGAATCGCACCTGTGAATCTCGAAGCCGGTCCATGTTCCGCGTGCGGGGGCACAGGTTGGGTGCTCGAAGCGGCCGAGGGTCGTCGGGAGGCGCGTTCCTGCTCCTGTCGCGCGGCGATGCTGCGTCGGGAGAGGCTCGAGGCGGCGGGCATTCCCGAGCGCTATCGCGACTGCACGCTCCAGAATTTTTCCGACAATACGCTGGCCCTGGCCCGCGCCAAGACGACCGCCCGGGAGTTCGTGGACGCGTATCCCGCCGTGGAGGCGGGTCTGCTGCTGACGGGCCCCGCGGGCAGAGGAAAGACGCACCTGGCCTGCGCGATTCTCTCGGAGCTCGCTCTGACGAAAGGCGTGGACGGCCTCTATGCCGACTTCTCGGATCTCCTGATCCGGATCCAGACGACGTTTCGCCCCGACGCGGACTCCTCGAAGGAGACGGTCCTGACCCCCTTCGCCGAGGCGGAGCTGCTCGTCCTGGACGAGCTCGGCGCCTCGCGGCCGCACGCCTGGGTGCTGGACGTGCTGTACAACGTCCTGAACACTCGCTACAACCGCAAGAAGATCACGATCGCGACGTCCAACTTCGAGGATGAAGTGGACCCAGCGTCCGGAGAGAAGGAGAAGCTCGAGGAGCGCATCGGCTACCGCCTCCGCAGCCGTCTTTACGAGATGTGTCTGATGGTGCCGCTGCGCGGAGGCGACTTCCGAAAAGAAGTCCTGGGAACCCGGATCCGGTCGCGGTTTTGAAGCAGCCGTCTCTCTTGCGCCGGCGCTGCTGGCTGCTGCTCGCCCTGGCATGCGCGGCCGGGTGCGCGCACACCGTCTCCCGCCCCGCCCCAGAGGCTCCTCCGGAGGCCGCCACGCCCACGCCCGCGCCCACACCCGTCCCGACGCCTTCGCCCGCCGCCCTGGAGCCTCCGGCCGACAACGCGCCCTCCGGGATTCTGTTTCGCATTGGATGGAAGAGCGATCTGGCGGAGTTCGCCTACGGTCCGCCGGGGCAGCGTTGGATCGTGGTCTCGGCCGGGAGCGCAGAGACTTTGCGGGGGACGCTTCGCTTCCGTCCGGAGGGGCCGGCAGCCGAGACGTTTTCCGTGCAGGCGGGCGCGTTCTCGCAGGAAGAGACGGCCAGGGAGATCCTCGAGCGGCTCTCCGGCCAGTTCCAGACGGAGGGCACGGTGGCCTTCTCGGCCGAGCGCGGCGTCTTCCGCGTTCTGCTCGGCAGCTTCCCCGACCGGGCCGCCGCGCAGAGCTTCGCCGAAAGGCTCAAGGCGGCCGGGCAGGATGCTTTCGTCCTCGAAGGGGGCGGCCGGCCGGCGGCGGCGGCGACCATGACGGTCACGGGAGAGGATGGGATCTTTCGCCGCCTTCTCTCACCCGCGGACATCTATCCCTCCGACGGCGAGTCCCGAACTCTCCTGGAAGGCAAGCCCTATCGGGGAAGTCTGCGTGTGCTGGTGAATCCGCGCGGCTCTGTCAACGTCGTCAACCGCGTGGACCTAGAGGAATACCTCTACGGCGTCGTTCCCTCGGAGATGGGCCCCAAGCGCTACGACGAGCTCGAAGCGCTCAAGGCGCAGGCGGTCGCGGCCCGCACCTACGCGCTCGCGCACCGCGGCCAGTTCGAGGGCGAGGGCTA
>JBOGJN010000487.1:0-1658 GCA_050745445.1 Thermoanaerobaculia bacterium | reverse complement strand
GGTTTGATCGGGTCCGGTGCCGCCGACTGCGAGTGAACCGCGGTGTCCTGCACTTCTTGCTCTTTTGCGGCATCTTTTCGATTGCGGCGCCACTGCTCCTGCCGCGCTACGCCTTCTGGCTGATCTGGGGAGCGACTCTTTGGGTCCCGACGGTCTTCAATTACCGGGCGGGAGCGCTTTCGCTCCTCACGGACCTGGAGGCCGGCCGCTGCCGCAGGATTCTGTGCCTTCTGGCTGGAGGAGTGCTGGCTGGGCTCGTGTGGGAGACGTTCAATTACTGGGCGCGATGCAAATGGATTTACACAGTCCCCGGGTTCGAAGGGTGGAAGCTGCTCGAGATGCCGCTTCTGGGATTCGGGGGGTTTCCGATTCTGGCCCTGGGGGCGTTCGGCTTTTATTCGATGGTGTGTCATTTCTTGCGTGGCGGCAGATCCTGGGAGGTCTCGGGGCGGCAGATGGTCCGCGCCACGGCGCGCGGCCGGTACGCGGTCGCCGTCCTCGTGTCTCTCTCGGCGAGCATCTTCGTCCACCTCGCCACGCTTCAGACGACCGTGCGGTCCCGAAGGCCGCTGCTTGAGGAACTGGAGGGCCTCTCGCCGCAGTTCGTTGTGAGGCTTCGCTCGGCGAGGATTCCGACGCCGGAGCGGCTCTACCGGGCGATCCGCGCCGAGGGTGTCGCCTCCGTTGCCCTTCGGTCGTCGACCGAGACCGGGCGGCTCGAGCGGGCTTACCGCCATGCGGCTCTCGCGCTCCACAAGGGCATGGGGCCGCAGGCGGCCGAGCTTCTCCAGGCCGTGGGTATTTCAAGCGTGGCAGACCTCGTGTCCGCCGACTCCCGCGATCTCTTCGACCGCCTGTGTCGGATCGCGGACCGCGAAGGCCGATCGCCCCCGCGCCTGGCCGAGGTGGCCGTCTGGGTGCGGGCGGCGCGGAACTCCGGGATTCCCCGCCGCTAATTCAGAGACTCGGCGGACTTCCGAATGTCCTCAAGGCCCTCGCGCATCCGATCGAGGTGTGTGCGAAAAGAGAGCACGCAGATGCGGATCGCAAAGCAGCCCTCCTTCGCTGAGGCTTCCGCCTCCGCTAGAGCTGCCGCGGACGAGTCGGCGGGTGGAAGCATCGTGCCGGTCAGGTAAACGCGTTTCTTCGCGTTGATGCGATCCATCAGGTCGCGGTTCAGTCGGTTCAGCGCCGCGCCGTCGAGGCCCTCCCGCCGCAGCCGAAACGCCACAATCGAGAGCTGCGGCTCGGCGAGGATCTCGATGCCGGGAATCTTCCGGAGCTCCTCTGTAGCCCAGAGGGCGAGATCGAGCTTCTCCTCGAGACTCCTGCGGAAGACCTCGATGCCGTGCATCCGGATCGGGAGCCACACGCGCAGGCCCCGCCAGTCGCGCGAGAGCTCGGGCGAGAGAAGGTTGAAGTCCACCAGGTCGGGGTCTTCCTGCATCGAGGGCATGTAGTCGGCCGAGAGCGCGTGGGCGCGTTTCAAGGCGCCGCCGTCACGCACGAGAAGCGACCCGGTGCCGTACGGGAGAAAGAGGCTCTTGTGCGGGTCGAGCACCACGGAGTCCGAGCGCGCGATTCCCGCCATGCGGTTTCGGCCGCGCTCGGTCAGAAGGAAGAAGCCGCCGTAGGCCGCGTCCACGTGGAGCCAGAGG
>JBOGJN010000486.1:0-6810 GCA_050745445.1 Thermoanaerobaculia bacterium | reverse complement strand
GGATGACAAATCGGCCCGTTCGCCGCAGCCGGCGCACGAGGTCGATGTCGTCGCAGACCGGCATGTCCTGGAAGCCGCCGGCAGCCTCGTAAGCCTCGCGCCGGCAGAAAATCCCCTGGTCTCCGAGCGGGAGGCGCAAGAGCCGGGAGCGGAGGTTGGCCCACATTGCGATCCACCGCATGGGAAGGCCCGCGTCCTGGTACGCGAGCGAGAAGGCGCCGGCGCAGGCGCCATCGCCGATTGTTCGCCGGATGATTTCGAGAGCGTCCAGCGGCGGCTGCGAGTCGGCGTGGAGAAAGAAGACGATTTCGCCGCGGGCTGCGGAGACGGCCTGGGCGAGGCAAGCACCACGGCTTCCTCGCCCGGCAATGACCCGGGCACCGGAGGCTTTCCATGCCAAACCGGCAGCGGAGTCTGACTCCGCGTCCACGACGAGCAGCTCGCAGTCCGGGAAGGTCAAAAATCGGGCCAGCGCGGGAGCGGGTTCCGGCGGCTCGTTCTTGATGGGGACGATGACCGAGATCATCCCTTATCCGATCTCACCTGTCAGCGGATTCCATCTGGCCGGGCCGGCCGCCGGTGCGTCCATGGCGATGGGCCTGAGGATGAAATCATCTCGCCGGGCGTTGTGCTCACACATGGAAATGGGGCCCTGATCCGTCATGACCATGAAGGAACAGTTCCGAATGCGCTCCGGGTCGAGCGCGCCGGCGTCCATGAAGTTGTGGATGAAGAAGGTGATCTTGCCGATTCTCTCTCGTTTCCAAAGGGCTCTGCGAAGTGACCAGAGCTTGCGGATGAGGAACAGGCCACCGCGCATGAGCCAGAAAGGATTTCGGAAGGCAAAGCCCACGACCTTGCGTGCCGTCCCCTGGACATCGCGGCGGTCGAAGGGGACGTGGCGAAACTCCTGGAGAAACCGTTCGTACAGCGACCGGTCCGTCAACACGTCCACCGCCTGATCGCCTGCGGTCGCCAGCATCGTGCCCTGGTTACAGCTTGGATGGCCGACCAGAGCGGTCTCCCAGGCGAGCGAGGAAAGGCCGACGCCGCGCCGAATGCCTTCCGCGACCGTCTGCGCCGTGACCTGGGCCGCTCTTTCGCGCCACTGGCCCCTTCCGGTTGAGGCCTGCACCTGAAAAGAGGCCATCCCCACGACGTCGGAGTTCTCGATGAAGAAGCGCACCAGGGCGGGAATCTCCTCGAGATTCCCCGCGTGGACCGTCGTGTTGAAGATGACGGCGATGCGGAGTCCCCGCGCCCGCTCGATGTATTCGCGCCGGACGGCATTCAGGGCTTTCTCGGTCGGATATCGGTTGCGCCGCTGCGTCGTGTCCACATGGAAGGCGACGTCGAAGAGCCCGGCGCCGGCAAGCTCCGCGAGCAGATCCCTCGTCGCCTTGATGCCGTTGGTGAAAAGCGAGGGCCGGAGTCCCTTCTCCGCGACCCTTCGGACGATGGCGACCAGCTCCTCCCGCTTTCGCAGCGTCGGATCCCCGCCCGTCACCTGAACGCCGACTCCCGGCCCGTAACGCTGTCGGATCTGGTCGATCCGGCGGTAGACGATCTCGATCGGAACGTCCTTGACGGATTCGGAGTTTTCCGAGAGGTAACAGAGCGTGCAGTCCAGGTTGCAGCGCTGTGTGATTTCGAGGGCGACGCACCCGATGGTCGAGCGGCGTCCGAGCACCTGGTTGGGCGTCCGAAATTGAGGATCGAGCCCGTCCCACGTCTCCCGGAGCATCCGCTCCCGTTCGGCCAGATCCGGGTAGACGGGCAATGCATGAGGTCGCGCCTTCATGGCTTCTCCACTCTAGTTGCGATGAAAGTCCGCATACGGGCAACCCTTCCAGAAGATGGGGGCGCTGTCCATGTTCTCTCCCAAAACGCGCCCATGGCAGAAGCGACAGTAATTGATGGATTCGAGCCTCGTGCCAACCGGAAGAATCTGAACGAACTTCTCAAAGACACAGAGCCTGTTTCCGGCCTCTTGTGTGTCGGTGAGCGACCGGAGCGGTCCCGCTTCGGCTGCCCGGCGCATCAGCGCCGAGTAGACGCGCGACTTCAACCGCGCCGGCGCTCGAAGCTCCGACGGCGAGGCCCGTGCCAGAAGCTCGAAGAAGGCGTCGTCTTTGGGATCGTCAGAGCTACTCATCGATCCACCTGCTCCGGAAGAGTCGTCGCGCCCGGTCGAGCAACCGCTCGATCGACTTTTCCGTGTTTCCGGTCATGGCCGCCATCTCTGCCAGCGAACGCTGATCCCAGTACCGCCACATCAGAACGGCCCGGTATTGATCGGGGAGCGCTGACAGAACCTGCCGCGTTCTCGCCTCGAGCCTTTGTCGGTCGAGTCTTTCCTCGATGTCCGGCAGGAGCGTCCTGTTCTCCGGCCTGTCGTCGTCCTGCCCCTCGACGAGGTGGGGCCCTTGAAGCTTTTGCCTGTAATAGTCGCTGATCTTGTGGCGGGCGATGCCGAGAAGCCACGTCCGGATCTCACTCTCGCCGCGGAAGCGCGGCAGCGCCTTCCAGGCCGCGAGAAAAACCTCCTGAACGAGATCGTCGAGCGCTTCCCGGCGATCGAGCCGGTGATGGATGAAGCGGTACACCGCGTCCGCGTGAAGATCCACGAAGCGGGCCACCGCCTTGCGATCTCCATTTCGGATCGCATCCAGAAGCGAACCGTCCGAGGACGGGGCTGCGGGCCGGCGGGAAGACGAGCCTACGCTGTCGTCGAACAACTGAGCTTCGACCTCGGAATCATCCTAGGACAGCTTTGATCGAGAACGAGTTTCTTGATGGCAGTTCTCCCCCGCTGACAGTAGTCGCTGGCCGTTTCCAAAACCCCCTCGTCCGCTTCCAAAGAGCTACAGTCGTCTCGCCGACGAGGGGGTTTTTCGGACGAACGACGACGAAAACGATGATCATGCGGCTGCGATTCGCCCTCCTGTGCTCGCTCACGCTCTGGCTGCTTGCCGGCTCCGCCGCCGAGGCTGCCCCGATTCCCGAGCGGCGCGCGAAGGATCTGCTGCTCCGTCTCCTCTCGCCCAACGATGCCCCCCGCGCGACGGCGCGCACGGGCATCATCGGATCCGGAGATCGAACAATGCTTCCCGCCCTGGTGGACGCGCTCTTCTTCGCTCCGGCAGAGGCGCGCGACGACGTCGTCCTCTGCCTCGAGAGGCTCTCGGGCGAGAGGCTTGGAGCGAATTACCGGTCCTGGTTCGAATGGATCGGGGGCCACGAAGAGATACGGCCCCCAGACTGGTACCGGAGCTGGAAGGCAGCGCTTTTCGCGCGAATCGACCCCGCCTTCGCGCGGTTCCTCGATCCGGCGCTTCCTTCATGGATTCGTCAGGAGGAGATTCTCTGGGGCGGTGTGAAGAAAGACGGGATCCCGGCCCTCAAGAATCCTCCGGTGATTCCGGCCTCGGAGGCCGGCTACCTCGACGACGCGGAGACGGTCTTCGGCATCACGCTCCAGGGCGTCTCGCGCGCCTACCCGCAGAGGATCCTCGACTGGCACGAGATGGCCAACGACAGCCTCGCAGGCGAACCCTTCGCCCTTTCTTATTGCACCCTCTGTGGCGCCGCCATCGCATACACAACGTCCCGCCCGGGCGCGTCGCCCCACGTCTTCGGATCTTCGGGACTGCTCTACCGGTCCAACAAGCTCATGTACGACGAAGCCACGCTCTCTCTCTGGAGCAGTCTCACCGGCGAGCCCGTCGTCGGCGGCCTGGTCGGGAGCAATCTGGTGCTGCCGATCTTGCCACTGACTGTGACGAGCTGGGGAGACTGGAAAACCCGCCACCCCGACACGACGGTTCTCGCCCTGAAGACGGGGTTCACGCGCGACTACACGCCTGGCGCCGCGTACGGGAAGTACTTCGCGAGCCCCGACACGATGTTTCCCGTTTGGAAGCGAGATCCGGTTCTGAGCCCGAAGGCGACGGTGTTCGCAGTCCGCCGGGCCGGCGGCGCCAAGGCCTACCCCCTCGACGTTCTCTTTCGGGAGCGCGTCGTCAATGACACCGTCGGGTCCGAAGACCTGGTCCTCGCGGCCGACCCCGGCAGCGGCGCGGTGCGCGCATACCGGCGGGGTGGCCGCCTCTTCGCGGAGGGACCTGATGGGCTCCTCGTGGAGCCCGCGACGGGCGCGCTCTGGGAATGCCGGGAGGAAGGACTCATACCCCGGAGGTCTGGCGTCGAAGACGGAGTGCCCGAGGCACTGGCGCGGGTGCCGGGACATCGCGCCTACTGGTTCGGCTGGTACGCCTTTTTCCCCGATACGGCGCTTTATCGGGGTTGCGAGAAGACCGCGAACGCAGCGGCCCCAGCGAGGGCCGCCACCGGGAGCGTGACCAGCCAGGCGAGGAGCACGTCGCGCACGGTGCCCCAGCGCACGCTTTTCGCCTCCCGGCGCAGACCGATCCCCAGGATGGCGCCCGCGGAAACTTGAGTCGTCGAGACGGGCAGCGCCGCCCACGAAGCCAGGCCCACGAGCACGGTCGTCACCGCGTTGGCCACGAATCCTTCGGCCGACGACATCGGTGTGACTTTTTTCGCAAGCGTTTCCGTCACCCGGAAGCCCGCGATGAGGCTTCCGGCGCCCATGCCCAGCGCGACGGCCGCGTAGAAGCCCGCGCCCGAAAGTCCCAGCGTCGCCGCCGCCACGACGGCCAGAGCGACGATCTTGGGCGTGTCGTTCAAGCCGCGGGCCAGGCTCGTCAGGGCGGCGGAAGACCAGTGCAGTCCATCCACGACCGAGATGCGGGCCGCCACGGCCGGTGAGCCCGCGCAAACCTCCTGCCGTCCCACGATCGGCACCGCAGCGACGGTGCTCATCGCGAGCGCGCCGCCTTCCAGGATCACGGTGTCGCGCTCGATGCACAGGCAGTACGTCTCGACACGCGAAACCGCCCGGCGTAAGAGCGGAAAGATCGCGTAGATCAGCGCGATCGAGACCACGGGCGAAAGCGCGAGGGGAAGAGCCACCTGCTTGCCGAGGGTGCTCCAGTGCAGCAGCGCCACGCCCTCCTCGACGATCCCGGCTCCCGCGAGCGCCCCTGCGATCGCGTGCGTCGTCGAGACCGGAAGCCCCGTCCGTGAAGCCAGGAGAACCCAGAGCGCCGCTCCGGTCGCGACCGCGGCGAGAAACGCCGGTCCCGCGACGGGGTGGTCCAGGAATCCTTTGCCGGAAAAAGTTGCCACCAGACCCTGCGACGCGAAGGCCGCGACGAGGCCGCCCGCGACTGTCCACAGCGTGCCCCAGAGAACAGCCGCTCGAAAGTTCGATACGCCGCTGCCCACGAGCGTGGCAATGCCTTTGGAGATGTCGTTGGAGCCATTGGCAAACGCCAGGAACAGCGCCAGGAGCACCAGGCCCGCCAGCGCCATGTCAGCAGCACCCCGGCGCGCAGGACTCGCCCGGCCTCGATCGCGCCGCCGATTCGAGCGCTCCCTCGCCGTTGCCCTCGAGGACGTTGAAGGATCCGGCGTACGGCGGATGCGCGAGCCTGGCGGCCGTATCGGTGCAGATCTCGACCTCGAGCCCGCGAGGGAACGTGTGGCCCTCTTCGTCCACGAAGGCCTTGCCAGGCCCCAGGTACACCGCGCGCTGGCCCTTGTAAACGCAGCCCGCCGTCTTCTCGAATTTGTAGCCCCGCACGGTCATCGAGTAGAAGGGCTGGCCCTCGATGGACTTCCAATACGCCTTCTTCAGGATCTCGATTCCATGGAACCCGGCCTTCTCGAGCGCCGCGACGAACCCCTCCGCCGTCAGGGCGCCGACGGTGCATTCGCCCCAGAGCTCGGAGTTGGTCTTCAGGTGCGGCGGCACGTCCCGGTCGCCGACGATGTCCGCGATCACGACGCGGCCGTTGTCTTTGAGGACCCTCCACATCTCGGCGAACACCCGATCCTTGTCCGGCGAGAGATTCACGACGCAGTTGGACGTGACGACATCGATGCTTTTCGCTTCTGCCGGAATCGCCTCCAGGAACCCTTTTCGGAACTCCACAGCGTCGTAGCCGAGACTGGCGGCCACGAGCGGCTTGTTCTCGTTGGCGACCGCGAGCATCGGGTCCGTCATGTCGACGCCGATCGCGCGGCCGGAGGGCCCCACCTTCCTGGCCGCGATGAACACGTCGATTCCGGCGCCCGACCCCAGGTCCAGCAACGTCTCGCCTTCTTTGAGGTTCGTCAACGCCACCGGCGAGCCGCAGCCGTAGAAGCGGTCGATGACCGCTCTGGGGATGTGGCTGATTTCCGCCTCATCGAATCTCGTCGGGCAGCACAGCTCGGCCCGGGGCGTCTCTGCCGCCTTGCCGTAGTACTGCCGGACGAGCTCCCGCGGCTTGTCCACGTCGAAGGAGAGCACGCAGTTGGAATGGAGCGTCAGGACCGGCATTTCCGCCGCCGCCCCGTCCGCGAGCCCGCAGGCAATCGACCCCTCGCCCATCGCATGGTAGAGCGCCGGGGCGTCGTAGCCGCTCCGGCGGTTTCTCGCGTCGCGCCGGGCGGCGGCCACCTCGCCCATCGCCCTCTGCACCAGGGCCACAGCGATGGGGTAGTAGGGGTCCGGCGCGCAGAGATCGCCATCTCGATTCTCTCCCGACGAAAACACGTAGGCGTGCTCGATGTCGCCCCCGCCCGTCAAGAACCGGAACGGGTCCGCGGCCGCCTGCGGACGGTGGGCGAGCGTGGCCTCGCGAAAGCGCTCGAGCACCGGGCTCGACCGGAAGATCGCCGCGAGCGAGTTGTCGGTGACCCGTCCGCAGGCGAGCGGCCGGTGATTCGCCAGGGCCGCCG
>JBOGJN010000485.1:0-3686 GCA_050745445.1 Thermoanaerobaculia bacterium | reverse complement strand
CGTTTTCGAATCCGCATGGACAAGCTGTCGCTGGCCGTGGCCGCGGACCGGCGAGCCGGGCTTTCTCCCGCGATCCTGGTCGGCAACGCGGGCACGGTCAACACCGGCGCGATCGATCCCTTGGACGAGATGGCCGACTTCTGCCGCAGAGAGTCGCTCTGGTTTCACGTGGACGGCGCCTACGGCGCGATGGCTGTCCTTTGTTCGGAGCTTCGGCCCCTCTTTGCCGGGATGGAGCGCGCCGATTCGATCGCGGCCGACCCGCACAAGTGGCTCTACGTCCCGTACGAAGCGGGCGCGACCCTTGTCCGCGAGGGGGGAAGACTCGCCGCGGCGTTCCACAAGTTCCCCGAGTACCTCGCCTCGGATCCCGAGTCCCCCTTTCCCGGGCCCGCCTGGTTCGCCGAGCGCGGCGTGGAGCTCTCGCGAGGCTTCAAGGCATTGAAGGTCTGGATGGGGTTGAAGACTCACGGCCGGCGCGGCTACGCGGAAGCGATCGCCAACGACATCCGCCTCGCGCGTTTCCTTTCGGAGGAGGTCCGCCGCCGCGCCGACTTCGAGCTTCTGGCCGAGCCCGTTCTCTCGATCGCGAATTTCCGCTACCGGCCGACGGGCCGGCGGCTCTCGGAGGCGGAGCTCGACCGCCTGAACCGGAGGATCGTCAACCGCCTTGTCGGCGGCGGCTCCTTTTTCCTCGCTCCGACCGTCTTAAAAGGGCGCACGGCGCTCCGCGTCTGCATCGTCAACTTCCGGACACGGGAGGAGGATCTGACGCTTCTGCTCCGCGAAGCTGCCCGGATCGGCAAGGAACTGCTCGACGCCTAGCAGACTCCCCGTAGTGGTAAGCTCCCCGGCAATACAGGAAAGGCGCCAGTCATGAGGAAGCCCGCCGCGCCGCTCTCCCTTTTTCTCGCCATCCTCGCGCTCGTCTGCCTCCGCGCATCCGCCATTGCGCAGGAATCCAACCCGACCTACGCGGCTATGCGGGCCGCGCGGCCGCAGGGGCGCGGTTTGGCCGTACAGAACCTGGTCCTCGACCGTGACGTCTTCCGATTTCAGTTCGCATCGGGGACCTTTCAGTTTCTGACGCCCGTCGAGGGGCGCACGCCCGGCGCGGTCTTCGTGGGAGACGGGGGCCTGGAGCTAAAGCCCGCGATGGAAGCGGAGCGCCGGCAGCTCGCGTCCGCGACAGGAGAAAAGGACCTCGTGACCCTGTCGGACCGCTTTGACTCCGCCGTGCTTCTCTTCTCCGACTCGACCGCAGCCGAGATCGAGAAGCAGGCGACGCCCGCCGACGCATTGCCGCGCGCCGGCGAAGTCTACGAAACGTTCTTCCGAGCGCAGAAGAAGGACCTGAAGGAGAACCTCCAGATCCGGCTTCTGCGGGATCTCCTCGAGTCACCGGATCAAAAGGGAGGCGCCTTCCTGGCATACGTCACCTGGAAGAAGTACCCACCCGTTTTCGCGGCCGTGGACTACTTCCCGGGCGAAGGCGAAGCCGTGACCCTCGTCGTCGCCCGGGAGCGCGACGCGGGGACCTGGTACTCCGCGCACCGCAAAGCGGAGATCCAGAGCGGCCAGATACCCGAGGCCCGCTCCCGTGCGCATGCGCAGCATTACTCCATCGCGACGACGATCCAGCGCAATACAGACATCCAGGGCACCACGACGATCGCCTTTAGGCCCACCGTCTCGCAACTGCGCGTCCTCCCGATCCATCTCTTCGAAAAGCTCCGGATCCAGGAGGCGAGCTTTTCCGATTCAGACAACGGTCCGTGGCAGTCTGTCGCCATGATTCAGGAGAAGGAGGAAGAGGACTCCGATGCCGCCGTTGTCTTCCCCTCCCCCCTCGCCCAGGGCAAGACGGTTTTCCTTCGCGTCCGCTACAGCGGCAAGGATGTGCTCCACAACGAAGGAGATGGGAACTTCGCCGTTCACGTCCGAGACAGTTGGTATCCCAACCTCCCGGTCCTCAATGAGCTTGCCACGTTTGATCTGACCTACCGCTTCCCGAAAGCCAACGAGGTCGTCTCGGTCGGCAAGCGCGTCGAGGACAAGACCGAAGGAGATACCCGCGTCTCGATCTGGAAGGCTGAGAAACCCATCCGCGTCGCGGGCTTCAATTACGGCAAGTTCAAGAAGCTGGAGCGCACGGACAAAGACAGCGGCATCCAGGTGGAGGTCTACACAAACCCGGGCACGCCGGACGTCATCCAGGAGATCAACGCCGCCTTAAACGAGCCAAACCGGGAGGGCCAAATCCTGGGTGAAAACCCCGACGTTCCCGCCAATTTGGACAGCCCGTTTTACTCGCCTCCGGCCGATGCCGGACTCCACAGCCTGAGAGTCAGCACGGACGGTCTGGCCGAATCCGCACTGGTGGACGGGATCAATACGGCACGGGTCTGCACTGCCTATTTCGGCGCGCTCCCGGAGAACAGGGTTGCCATCACGCAGCAGACCCAAGGGAGCTTCGGCCAGTCCTGGCCGTCCTTGATCTTCCTCCCCTTCCTTGCGGCCTTGGACGGCACGACCCGCCGCGAGATCGGCCTGAAAGACACGAATGATTTCGTAGAGAGGGTCGGGCCTCACGAGTTTGCGCACCAGTGGTGGGGACATCTCGTCGGATGGCAGAGCTATCGGGATCAGTGGCTCTCGGAGGGCCTGGCCGAGTTCTCCGCGGCTCTGGTCCTCCAGGCCGCCGGCGGCGGGAAGAAATTCAACGACTACTGGGAGAAGGCGCGAAAACGGATCCTCGAAAAGCCCATCGGAGCATCCATTACCAACAATGAGGCCGGCCCGATCACGCAGGGCACGCGCCTTTCGACGCACCGGAACCCGTCCGCCTACTTCGTGATCGTCTACATGAAGGGGGCGTATGTGATGCACATGCTCCGGATGCTCATGCGCGACCCGGCAAACCCGAAACCGGACGAGAAGTTCATCGCCATGATGCACGACTTCGTGGCGAGCTACGCAGGCAAGAACCCTTCCACGCGGGACTTCCAGACAGTGGTCGAGCGGCACATGACGCCCGCGATGAACGCCGCCGGAGACGGGAAGATGGACTGGTTCTTCAAGCAGTGGGTCTACGGAACCGACATCCCCCGCTACCGGCAGAAGCTCGACATCTCCAAACAGGGGGCGGGCCAGTACCGGATCAGCGGAAGCGTCACGCAGGAGGGGGTCTCCAATGACTTTCGCGCCCATGCCTATCTCTACGCGGAGTTTTCCAAGGGCGAGATGGGCCGCCTGGGAGTGCTCTCCCTCGTCGGCAACACGACCACGCCGCTCGACGCGACGCTCCGCCTCCCGAAGGAACCCAAGCGGTTGCTCTTGAACGCCTACCACGACGTCCTCTCCCGCGACTGAGCTGGAACAAATCGCCCGGAAAGCGAGCAGACCCGATTTCCCCAGAGGGCCGGTCATGACAAAACGGCTGTCCCGAAGTTTTCCTCTCTCTGCCGTCGCCGCGTGTCTCTTCGCGGCCTTCCCGGCCCAGGCCGCGGAGCCGCGCGCCGTTTACGACGCCCTGCGCGCTGCGCGGCCACAGGGCAAGGCCGTTGCTGTTCGGGATCTGACGCTTACGCGCGACGTCTTCGTCTTCCGGTTTGCTTCGGGGACGTTCCAGTTTCTCTCGCCGGTCGAGGGGCGGGCGAGCGGCGCAGTCTTCGTCGGCGAGGGAA
>JBOGJN010000484.1:0-4051 GCA_050745445.1 Thermoanaerobaculia bacterium | reverse complement strand
TCCCAGGCTTCTGGACTTTGGATGAGGCGTCCAGTCGAGCCGGTCGGATGGGAGCCTGTCCAGGAGGCGGCGCGTCGCCTCCATCTCGCTGTCGAACTCGCGCAGGTAGATCTCGGCGATGGTCATGCTGGATCCACGTCCGTGAAACGTCAAACGTGAAACGTGAAGCGAGGCTCGACTCTGCGTTTCACGTTTTTCGCTTTTACGTTTTTACGTCTTCAGGCCGGTTCCGGAACGAGCGGGCCAACCTGTCCCCCCGCGACCTCCGCCGCTCCGCCGGGAAGCACGGGCGGCTTGGGCGGTCCCGCCTTGCGCAGTTTGGAGATGTCCGTACCCGTCTCCTCGGCGATGATCTGGAGGACCTCTTCGCCGTCCAGGACTTCCTTCTCCAGGAGCGTCCGCGCGAGGCGGTGCATCGCCTTTTCGTTTCCCTCGATGATCTTCTTGGCGCGCTCGTAGCCGCGGGTGACGATCTTCTTGACCTCGGCGTCGATCTGGTTGGCCGTCTCTTCCGAGTAGTCCTGCGTGCGGCCGAAGTCGCGTCCGAGGAAGATCTCGCCTTCGACCTTCCCGAAAGTCAGGGGCCCCATGTCGCTCATGCCCCACTCGCAGACCATCTTGCGCGCGAGGTCGGTGGCCTTCTCGATGTCGTTTCCGGCGCCGGTCGTCATGTGGCCGAGGAACTTCTCCTCCGCGATGCGGCCGCCCATCATGACGGTGATCCTCGCGTCGAGGTACTCCTTCGTGTACGAGTACTTGTCTTCGGTCGGCAGCTGCATGGTGACCCCGAGCGTCTGCCCGCGCGGGATGATCGTGACCTTGTGGAGCGGGTCGGCATCGGGCAAGAGCGCCCCCACGAGCGCGTGGCCTCCCTCGTGATAGGCGGTGTTCTTCTTTTCCTCCTCGGTCATGATCATGGACTTTCGCTCCGGCCCCATCATGACCTTGTCCTTGGCGTACTCGAAGTCGATCATCTCGACTTTCTTCTTGTTGAAACGCGCGGCGTTTAGGGCCGCCTCATTGACCAGGGTGGCGAGGTCGGCGCCGGAGAAACCCGGCGTGCCCCTCGCCATGACGGTCAGGTCCACGCTGTCGGCGAGCGGCGTCTGGCGCGTATGAACCCTCAGAATCTGCTCGCGGCCGCGCAGGTCGGGGCGGTCCACGACGACGCGGCGGTCAAAGCGTCCGGGCCTCAGAAGGGCCGGGTCGAGCACGTCGGGCCGGTTGGTGGCGGCCACCAGGATGACGCCTTCGTTCGTATCGAAGCCGTCCATTTCGACGAGCAGCTCGTTCAGCGTTTGTTCGCGCTCGTCGTGTCCTCCGCCCAGGCCCGCCCCGCGGTGCCGGCCCACGGCGTCGATCTCGTCGATGAAGATGATGCAAGGGGCGTTTTTCTTCCCCTGCTCGAAGAGGTCTCGAACACGCGAGGCGCCCACACCCACAAACATCTCGACGAAATCGGAGCCGGAGATGGTGAAGAAAGGGACATTCGCTTCGCCCGCCACCGACCGCGCCAGAAGCGTTTTGCCCGTGCCGGGCGGGCCCATCAGGAGCACGCCCTTGGGGATCTTGCCGCCGAGTTTCTGGAATCTCTGAGGGTCCTTCAGGAACTCGATGATCTCCTGAAGCTCGACCTTGGCCTCCTCCACCCCGGCCACGTCCTTGAACGTCACCTTCTTCTGGGTCGGCGTCAGCAGCTTCGCCCGCGACTTGCCGAAGGACAGGGCCTTGTTGCCGCCCGCCTGCATCTGCCGCATGATGACGAACCAGATCGCCACGAGCAGGATCAACGGGCCGTACATCACGAGCGCCGACACGAAGGAGGAATCCTTCACCGGCGTGACTTCGATCTCGACACCCCGGGCCTGCAGATCCTCCACCAGCTTCGGGTAGCTCGGCGCGTAGGTTCGGAAAAGCGTGTCCCGCTTTCCGGCCGATGGGGCATAGCTTCCCTTGATCTCGTCTCCCTTGATCGTGACCTTCTGGATCTGGCCCTGGGCGACATGGGTCAGGAACCGCGAAAAGCTGATCTCCTCGATCGCGGTGGCCCCGGTCTTGAACACGTTCCAGGCGAGGATGATCAGCACAAAGATGACCATCCAGAGCAGCAGGTTTTTGATTGTGGCGTTCAACCGAATGACTCCTTCCGTCTGTGCTCCCGGCCTACCCTAGAACGGACCCCCCTCGGAATTTATTGCTCCTGCACCTGCGCGATATAGGGCAGATGCGCGTAACGGCCCTTGTACTCCATGCCGTAGCCGGCGAAGATCCCTTTTTCGACCGCGAAGAGCGGGAAATCCACGGGAACCGCCGTCTTCCTCTCTTTGGGCTTGTCCAAAATCGCCGCCAGGCGCACCAGCGAAGCGCCGAGTGCGCGGACGTGATCGATCAGATAGTTCTCGATCACCCCGGAGTTCACGACGTCCTTCAACAGGAGAACGGGCCGGCCCGTCAGCACGAAGTGCGTCGAAAAGTCGATCTGGAGGATCTCATGAGAACTCTCGGCTCGCCGCACGCTGATGTATTCGCAGGAAGTGGGGACCGAGATGCGTCGGGCGAGGTCAGTGAGAAAGAAAGATGCTCCCTTGAGGATCGCGATCAGCACCAGGTGGCGATCGCGGAACTCTCCATCCAGGGCGGTGGCCACCTCGCTCACACGGGTGGCGATCAAGTCGGTCTCGAATCGTCGGGTCAGGTGCGGCTCTGCCAAGTCGTCTGCTCTCTACCGTTGTGCTGTGGCTACAGAATCGTACAACGTCTCTGGACCGGAAAGCGCGCGCGGACGGATCGAAAGGATCGGGCCGCGCCGTTCGAAGCGGATCCGGCGCCCCGCCTCGAAATGAAAGTCGCGCCCTTCGGAGAGCCGCCGGAGGATCTCTTCCCGTTCGCGTCCCGTCAACGGAGGGCGGCCGCGCGCGGCAAAGGGGGCCGCAGCCTCCTCGAGGGCCCGGCGCTGGAGGGCGGGAGGACAGGCAGAGAGGTACGAGGCGTCCACGATCGCGCCGCCCGGCCCAAGGTGGATTTTGGAGCGAAGGCGGTTGAGAAACTCCTGCTCGACCCGGTCGCGCTCGGCCTCGAGCGTCTCGATTTCTCGAGAGAGCTCCCGAAGGGTCGCCTCGCGCTCGCGCCCCGGAAGACGCGCGAGCTCGCGCCGGAGCCGGTTTCGGGGCAAGAGCAGGTTGCCGTTGGAGGCGTCACGCCGGAAGCCGATCCCGCGCTCGAGCAGGAATTGCAGGATCTCGCCCCGGGGGACCTCGAGCAGCGGTCGAACGACGCCGTCTTTCCGCTGCCGGCGCGGTCCGGCGAGCCCGGCCAGGCCCGCTCCCCGTAAACGGGCGAGCAAAAGCGATTCGATCCGGTCCTCGCGCTGATGGGCCGTGGCGATCCAGGTCGCTCGGGCCTCGCAGGCCATCTCGGCCAGCGCCTCGTAGCGCACAAGACGCGCGGCCGACTCCGGGGAAAGCTTACGGCGCCTGGCCTCGCCCCGGGCGTCGCAGAGCCGGTGGAAGAAGGGGAGCCCGAGCCGCCGGGCGTGCCCGGCGACGAAGGCGCGGTCCCGGTCGGCCTCCCGGCCGCGCAAGCCGTGGTGGACATGCCCGACAGACAGGCGCCAGTCAGTCGCCGCAGCAGCCTCGGCCGCCCCGTAGAGCAGGGCCATCGAGTCGGCTCCCCCGGAAACAGCAAGCAGGAGCGCGCCACCGGGTGGCACGAGACCCGTGTCCGCGGCCTTCCTCAGCGCGGCGAGAACGGGATCCATCACATCATCGTAAAGCGTAAAGCGTAAAGCGTAAAGCGAAGGGTGAGCGACCGCGTGCCGTTCGGCCTCGTTTGACGTTTAACGCTTGACGTTTCACAGTCTGGTGGCGGTGCAGGGATTTGAACCCCGGACACAGCGGATATGAGCCGCTTGCTCTGACCAACTGAGCTACACCGCCGCAGTGGAAGGACCGGGGATGCTAGCACGAGAACGGGGGTCGGGAGCCGGGAAACGAGAAACGGGAGACGGGAAACGAGCCCGGAATTGCCGTGCTCATCGTCTGCCGTCTACCGT
>JBOGJN010000483.1:0-1912 GCA_050745445.1 Thermoanaerobaculia bacterium | reverse complement strand
CCGATCAAGAACGAGAGCCCGGAAGTCGCGGAACACTTTCGCCGTTTCGCCGGCTCCGGCGAATCCGAGCTGATCGTCGCCGACGGAGGTGGAGGTCCGGCAACGTCCCAGAGATTCCAGGAGATCGGGGCGCGACTGGTGCACGCAGACCTGCCACGGGGAGCGAGGCTCGCGCGGGCCGCGCGCGAAGCCCGCGGAGAGATTCTCTTTTTCCTGCACGCCGATTCCGTGCCGCCCGACAACGCGCTCGACGCCATCCGGGAGGCTCTCGCCAACGGCGCCGCGGCCGGGGCCTTCTCGCTTGCCTATCAAGGCTTCGACGCGAGGCTGCGCTGGATCGCCTGGTGGGCGAACCTGCGCTCGCGTCTGCTGGGTCTCCCCTTCGGTGACCAGGGTCTCTTCTGCCGCCGCGACGCCTACGACCGGGCCGGCGGGTTTTCGAGCCTCCCGGTCTGCGATGACGTGGATCTGGTGCGCCGCTTGAAGCGATCCGGAAGGCTCGTCATCCGGCCCGAGAGGACGCGCACCTCGCCCCGGCGGTACCGGGAACGAGGGGCGCTGCGCCAGGTTCTCCGGCACTGGCGCGTGCTCGCGGGTTACTTCGCCGGAGTCTCGCCCGAGAAACTCGAGCGCTGGTACAACGGGAAGTAGTCGTCAGATCTTGGTTTTCAGTTTTCAGTTCAGTCTTCAGTTTCAACTGGTAGCTGACAGCTGATAGCTGATAGCTACTCTTCATTTCTCTCCGCCGCTCAGGATGATCGGCAGGCCGGACTTCGGATTGCCGATGACAACGATCTTCGAGTTCGGGCTCATGGCGAGCTTCTCAGTCGCCTCGATTCCCTTCCACTCCAGAAGCTGCGGGCTGATGCCCGACGCCACGATCCTCTGAAAATCGGCGACGCCCCTGGCTTCGATCCGCTTCCTTTCCGCCTCCTGTTCCTCCTTCTGGAGGACGAACTTCATCTGTTCGGCTTCCTGCTCCCGCTTGAGTTTTTCCTGGATCGCGTTCGCCACGATCGCGGGCAACCCGATCTTCCGAAGGAGAACCGCCTCGGCGATGATGCCGCGGTCCTTCGATATCTTCGAAAACAGTTCAAACGTCTCCCGAGAAATTTTCTCGCGCTCAGTGGAATACAGCGCCTTCGCTTCGTAGGAAGCCGTCACTTCCCGGATGGCCGATCGGATCTGCGGGAAGACGGCGACTTCAACATAGCTCGCTCCGATCGTCCGGTAGATGTCCGCGGCCTTGACCGGATCCAGGCGAAACAGGAGCGAGCCCTCCAGGTCCATGGTCAGACCCTCTTTGGAAGGCACTTCGGCGGTTTCCTTGATCTCCTGCGTCTTGATGGACATCTTGATGACGCGGGTAAAGGGGAAGACAAGGCGAATGCCAGGCGAAAGGATGTCGGAGGAAACTCTTCCGAAGAAATCCTTAACGCCCACGTGCCCCGCCGGGATCACCGTGAGGGGGTTGCCGATCAAGAAGAGCACAAAGAGAGCGACCGCGATCACGCCGATCCGGATGCCGCGGCCGCCGCCGGCTCCGGGGCTGCTGACGTCGATGAATTTGGGGGACATGGCGCCTCCTTTCTCCGAAGAAGAATCGAGAGGGCCAAGTCTAAGCTGGAAACGGGGACGCCGGCGGCCAAACCGCGTACCCTTGCCCGCCTTCGCCGAGGCTTCGGCGGGCAGGCCCGGACCCTCTCCCGGAGGGAGAGGGGGCAGAAGCGCTCTACACCATTTTGAGCAGGTGCCCCATCTTGTTCTTCTTTGCTTCGAGGTACTTGCGGGACCGTTCGGTTGGGTGGACCTCGAGCGGAACGCGCTCCACGATTTCCAGGCCGTAGCCGCCGATGGCCACGTACTTGGACGGGTTGTTCGTCATCAGGCGCATCTTGCGCACACCCAGGTC
>JBOGJN010000482.1:0-1526 GCA_050745445.1 Thermoanaerobaculia bacterium | reverse complement strand
ATGTCGGGAAACTCTTCGCGGCAGGGCACGCACCAGGTCGCCCAGAAATTGACGAGGACGACGTGCCCCTTCTCCGACTCGATTCGCGCGGCGAGCTCCCTGGCATCGATCTCTCCGGCGAGCTTCGCGGGTTCGGCCGAAGCGGCGCCGGAAAAAAGAAGAAGGGCGCCCGCAGCCAAAATCGTCAGACCCGCTTGATCGAGCAGCCGAACGCCTTGGTTTCTGCCCTGGCGATCGGCTTGCCGCTGATCATGGCGTCGAGGGCGTTCTTCAGATCCGGGGAGGTCACCTGGGAGGGGTTCTCGTAGTTCTCGTCGATGCGGCCGTGGTAGCGCAGCTTCCCGGCGCGGTCGACGACGAAGACTTCGGGCGTGAGCCTGGCGTCGTAGAGATCGGCCACCTTGTTGCCCGGGTCCTTCATGAGCGGGAAGCTGAAGCCGTGCTGTTTGCCGTGCGCCGCGACTTCCTCCGCCGGCTCGCTCTTGTTGCTGTTGATTCCGACGAACAGCACGCCCTGCTTCTCGTAGGCGATCGCCATGTCGCGCATCCGGTCGTTGTAGGCGTTCGAGTACGGGCATTTCGTGGCGATGAACATCACGACGACGGCGCTCCTGCTCCTGGCCGTTTCCGACAGCAGAAAAGGCTTGCCGTCCAGGGTCGTGAGCCTGATCTCGGGGGCGTCGGCGCCGATGGCCGGCGCTTGTGCGGTGGCGGCGGCGGCGAGGCCGAGAGCGGCGGCGGCAAAAAGGGCGAGAGTGTGGCGGATGCGTCTCATCGTCATTCTCCTTCTCGATGTCGAATCGTTCCCCGGGCACTCGTTATTCCCGACCGAAGCGCCGCTCGACCGGGGTCACACGACGAAGAGAGGCCTTTCCACGACCGGGTCCCGTTTCCACACGTACTTGTAAGCGCCGCCGAAGAACTCGATGGTCACCTCGTAGTGGGCCTCGATCGTGATCTTTTCCTTGGTCTTCGTGATCGTCAGGTTGTCCTTCGTGACCGGGATCGCGAGATCCTTCGCCTTGTCTAGGATCTCGCGTTCAATCGCCCTGACCGACTTGATCGAGCCGAACGAGGCCTGCTCGGTCATAAAGTCTTCGAACGAGGAGTTGGCGATCTTGACGGGCACGATCTTGACGAGGCCGTAGGCAATCAGACCGACGATGCCGAGCCAGATGACGCAGCCGACCCTGCCTTCGCCCCGGGCCCCGCGCTTGTCGCTCATCCATCCTCCTTCGAGTTGCCGTGATTCTAGCAGGCTGACGCCCGCATCCATTTTTCAGCAGCCTGCTTAACGCACCGGAAGCAGGACCCGCTCCCAGCGGGCAGCCCCGAAGAACGCCCGCAGGCGCCGCAGGGGCCCTCCCGGAGCCTGCCCCTCCGGGGGCAGCGACCAGTAGACCAGGAGCGCCCTCCCCTTGACGTTGCCCGCCGGGACGGGTCCCCAGAATCGGCTGTCGTGCGAGCCGTCCCGGTTGTCTCCGAGGGCAAAGAAAGCGTTTTCCGGGACCCGGGTCGGCGGGAGC
>JBOGJN010000481.1:0-1030 GCA_050745445.1 Thermoanaerobaculia bacterium | reverse complement strand
AGCCGTTATCGCCCAAATGACAGAGCGGACCAGCGGCGAGAGGGCCATGCTTCGGCGATGGCGGCCGTAAGTTCCTGAACAGACCTTTCGCACGGACTCCATTTGTCAGACCGCTCGAACCAGAATCGTGGACGATGACCGGTATCGAGGCGGCTGCTGCTCCCGCGCTCCTGAAATTGGCCGCGGACCTGCTCAAGGCAATTCAGAGGAGGCAGCGGCGCGGCAAAGAGCAGAAGCTCGTCTCCGCCGCCATTCGCGAGCTCCTCTCCTCCAATCCGGACATCTTCAAAGCCGAAGCCGCTCTGGCGGAGGTTGAGTCGAAACCCTAGGAACTCTTCCAAGCGCTGGAAATGCTTAAGCGAGCGAAGAGAGCCGCCCGGAAGACCTCGAAGAAGAAGCGGTCCGGGGGGCGCGCCGGGGCCAAGGGGCCGACAACGCGTCCCCGACGGAGCAGGTTGAGATGACCGTTGAAGGAGTGATCTCAACGTTCAATCCGCTGACGCCGCGCGCCCGCTAGAGAGCGCTATGCGGGAAGGCCCCGCGCCGAGCGCGAGACATCATCGCCATAATGTATCATGAAGGTCTGACCCCAGATGCACGGACGCCTCGAGGGACCGCTCGCCCCGCCGAGCGAGTACACCGTCCGTCTCACGGCCGGCGGCCGAAGTCTTGCGCAGCCTCTGAGCCTGAAGATGGACCCTCGTGTGACGACGCCGGAGGCGCAGTTGCGCCAGCAGTCCGAGCTCGCGACCAGGATCGCGCAGGTCATGAATCGAGACTTCGAAACGCTCGAGCGGGTACGCGCCCTGAGGTGGGAGCTCCAGAAGCGCAAGGAGCGCGTCAAAGAGGGCGTGCTTGCCGGTGAGATCGCAGCGCTCGCGGCGAAGGCCGCGGCGCTCGAGGGTCAATCCGAAGGCGCCGGCACACCGACCGCCGGGACGCAGAGTCTGACGAGGTTGAGCCGCCGGCTCGCAACGCTTTTGAACGTCGTCGACGGCGCCGATGCCGCGCCAACCGCACAGGCAACGGC
>JBOGJN010000480.1:0-5571 GCA_050745445.1 Thermoanaerobaculia bacterium | reverse complement strand
CGGGCACGGTCGAGTGTGTCGAGCACAACGGCTTCCCGCTGGAGGACACTCGAGCCGTATCCCTTCTTGGTGAGGAACTCGACGTCCACCTGCAGGTAGGGCGTGCCCCTGGGCAGAAGCTCGTGCCGGTAATGCCAGACCTCGCGCCAGTCCTGGGACGCTTCGTTCATGGTCGTTCCGGGGCCCGTGACGGCGTCGATGCGCGACACGCGCGCCGCAGTCGTGCCACCCGGCACGGCGGCGACTTTCACGTCCGCCGTGCGGTAGCGCGTCAGGTTAGAGGCGGTGTTGGCGTCTTCGCCCGAGACGAACGGCTTGCGGCCGATCCAGGTGGGTGGCCCGAGAAGGACAAAGACCATGCCGAGGTCGGTCCGGCTGCCGGGAGTCTCGCCTTCGGTGAATTTCGCGTCGGCGAAGGCGACGCGCTTGATGAAGTCCTCACGAAATTCGTTCTCCGGTGTCTCGGGCTTCGGGTCGCGCTTCTTCCAGAAGGCCGAAACGAACTCGGCGCGCGACACGGGGTCGGAGAGCCGCGAGAAGTCTCGCCGATCCTCCGAGTTCAGGAGATGGCGGACCGGGCCTTCGGCCCAGTCCTCCCCCAGGAACTCGTCCCCGGCGATCTGCGGCCGGGGAAAGGCCGCGAAGGCCTCGGCAAGTGAGCGACCCGGCTCAGGCGCCTCTCGCGGTGCCGACGCCTTCCGGGCATCCGCGAAGGCGGCGATCACCGTTCGCGGGTAGAACGCCGGGTCGAGAGCCGCATTCGGCTGATACAGGAGAAATGACTGAAGCTGCGGTATCGCCTGCTCCTTGCGCCCGAGAGCGGCGAGCGAGGCGCCGCGATAGAACGCGATGATCGGGACGAGCGCTTCGCGGTCCTTCTCGAGGCCGAGCTTCCGGCTTTCAGCGTCGAGCGCCGCCAGCGTATCGAGCGCGGCCGGATAGCGGCCGTAGTGGAACTCGTTCTTGACCCTTTGCAGCAGCTCGGGAAGCGTCGGGGCGGGAAGCGCGGCGGTAACGAACAGAAGTGGGAAGGCAACGAGCCATGGCAGACGCCGCATGGGTCGATCTCCGAGGAATGTCTATCCGACGCGAAAAGCTCCAAAGCCGAAAGGAAGGGGGGCCGACGGCCCCCCTTGCCGAAAAACCAATCCATTAACTAAGCTATCAGAACGTGACCTTAAGACCGAACCGGATCGAACGCGGGTCTTGCCGATTCGATGGCTTCGCCCAGTCCTCCTGAGGCAGCGGCTGCCCGTAGGCAATCTTGCCGGTGCGCGCGAAGTTGCGCGAGGTCATGTCGGGCAAACCCGTATCCGGGTTGATCGTCTGGTTCGTGCAGCCGCCCGCGTTGAGACAGAAGGTGCCGTCCGGGTTGAAGTTCTCGTTCACGGAGGTCACGCCCTGCCGGTTGAGCATGTTGAAGACATAGATCGCCGGCGTGATCGTGACCGGTCCCGCCTGGATCCCGTAGGAAAGCGAAACATTGGCTTCGTACTGGCCGGGCAGGCGGCCGCCGGAAACCGCCGTGTCGGTGCCGCGGGGCACCAGGTGGAGCAGGTCAGGGTAGAAGTCGTTGAACCAGCCGTACCGGGAGACCGGCGGGCCGCTGCGGTAATAGGCGCCCAGAGCGGCCGACAGGCCGAACGGTGACGTATACACCGCATCCAACCGGAGCTGGTGCGGCCGGTCGAGGAAAAGCCGGCCATCGGCGTTGCGGGAGAACAGCGGGTAGTCGTAGTCGGCATTGATGCCCGGATCGGTCTGGCCCGAGGCCACGCGGACCGCGCCGTCGTAGTTACCTCGCAGTGTGGAGTAGACGTAAGAGAACTGCGCCCAGAGGTTCTTCGTAAACGTCTGACGCACCGTCAGCTCACCGCCCCAGAAGTCGCGCGTCGCCGCAGGGATCGACGGAGCCGGCCCGATCGCGGGATTGTCGAGCGAGCACTCACCTGCGGTCGGCGAAACGAACGCCGAGCCCGCCCCGTCGCACCAGCCGAAGCCGCCCGCCGCGGACCACAGCGTGTTCCCGCCCGGGTTGGTGATGCCGCAAGTCGAACCACCATTGATGGGATCCCGATAGTCGAGGTCGCAGCGGTCTTCGATCGCGCGGCCCCAATGCCGGTACATGCCCTTCAAGCCAATAACCAGCGTCGGCGTGATGGCCTGCTCGATGCCCAGGGCGTACTCATCCTGGTACTGCCCCTTGATGTTCGGCGCGGTCGGCTCGGCCGTGGCCCCCTGCCACAGCGTCTTGCGGTTGGGAGGGCCCGTGCCCGGGCCGCCCGGCTGGGTCGATGTCGTCGAGTAGTTCCAGGTCGTTGCGATAAACTGCGAGCCGTAGTTGCGGACGTTCAAGTCGTTGGGGAGTATGTAGTAGAAGCGGCCGAAAGAGGCATATGCCTTCGAGGAGCCGTCGCCCTTCCAGTCCCAGACCAGGCCGGCGCGGGGCTGCCATTCGTTCTTCAGATCGATGGCCGTCAGCCCTTCCGCGTTCTGGACCTGTTGCGCCTCGTAACGAATGCCGGCGTTCAAGGTCAGGCGCGGCGTGATCCGGAAGGTATCCTGCAGGAAGAACGAGTAGGCCTTCGAGGGCGGTTCGGAGATGACCTTGGGAATCTGGTTGAAGCTGCCGATCTGGTCGGCGAAGAAGCCGTGATCGAAGTAGACGCGCTTGTGCTCGCCGCGGGTGTTGATGAAGTCCACGCCTTCCCCCGGAGGGCAATAGTTGACTGAGCCGGAGCTGGTGCTGCAGAGCCGCGCCCGCACGCGCTGTCCGCCAGTGAGGTAGTCGACCGCCCTCGTCACGTTCTTCATCCACTGGCCGCCGACCTTCAGCTCGTTGCTGCCGAAGAAAGCCGTAAAGGAGCCGTCGATCTGATCGCGGTTGCCCGTGTTGTTGTTCAAATAGCCGTTGACCCGCCCGAAGCCGCCCGTGGTCGGGAAGTTCGGGAAGTCCTCGGCGTGCGTGCGATCGATCATCACAGCGAGGTCCGGGCTGATTGGCTTGAAGTTGAAGCGGTCGTGGTGCTGAGAATACTGTGCCGCGAAGACGCCGAAGGATCCGAAGAGTTGATTGAACTGTACGGCCCAGTCCTCGGCGCCGATGTCGCGGCGACCCTCGAACCGGTTGATGTTGTTGTCCACGGGCGTGAAGATCGCGCCATCCCGGTGCTCGGGGTCACGGAAGTACGACCCAACGAGCGTCGAGCCCTGCGCGATGTTGAGAGTCATCTTGCCGGAGAACAGGTTATAGACCGACGCCTCGCGGTAAGGCACTCCGTTGGGCCCACTGGGTGGCGGCGGAATCACGTGCGACGAAGCGACGCGGTCCTGGTGGCCCTGCCCGCGGTCGTACGCGCCGAAGAACCAGACGCGGTCCTTCCACAGGAACCCGCCGAGGTCCACGCCGTAGTCGGAGGCAAGAACGTTGGCAAGGACGAGGTTGAAAGAGTCTTTCGCACCATCATGGAACTGGTCGGCCCGCAGGCTTTCCGGGCCGTAGTTGCCGAACACGTCCCCGTGGAACTCGTTGCCTCCCGACTTCGTGATGACGTTGATGACACCGCCGGTGGCTCCGCCGTACTCGGCCTGGTAGCCGCTGGTCTTGACCTCGACCTCCTGAATGAACTCGTTGTTGATGACCTTGCCCTGGACGCCGCGGTTGACCTGATTGGTGTTGATGCCGTCGATGACGTACTGGTTTTCGGCTGAGGTCGACCCATAGATCGAGAACGCCATGCCGCGTCCCTGGCGGTCGCCGGTGTCGGGCTGGACGCCGGGCTGGAGCTGCACGACCGACGCGAAGTTACGATCCAGTGGCAGTTTAGAGAGGACCTTGGCCGAGTAGTTGCTGCCCGTAATCGTCGAGGCCTGGTCGATCACCGGAGCCTCGCCGGTGACGACGACCTCTTCCTTCTGCGTGATCTGCAGCCTCATGTCGACCGTCGCGGTCGAGTCCAGCTGCACGGTGGCGGCCTTTTCGACCGTGGTGAAGCCCGCGAGCGAGGCCTTCACCTTGTAGCTGCCGGGTGGCACAATCGGAAAACGGTACTCGCCGGTTGCCGACGTGACGGCGACGCGAGCACCCTGCAGGGCCGCACTCGTCGCCTCGACGGTCACGCCCTGCAAACCGCGCCCGTTGGCGTCGGTCGCTGTCCCAACGATGTTGCCGGTCGTCTGAGCAACGACGGCGACCGGGACGAGCAGAAGAAGGCTGACTGAAAGAACCGGGCCCAATCGATCAACGAATTTCGATACCTGGGGAACGCGACTTCGCATCTTTTCCTCCTTGGCACCCTCCGGAATCGGAGGCCGCCGCACAAGGAAGAAAGCAATAGAGCTGCCAGGACTCGGCAATGAGGAGAAAGCGCACGAGGCTCCATCGGGCCCGAGGCTTGGGCGATGACGAATTACATTAAGACGGGAGCCGGAGACGGCGTATTTGGAGAGCGGTCGGGAAATCTGGATGTGGAAGGCTGCAGCGTGCCGCGTGAAGCGGAGCTCGCTCAGATCGCGTCGACAGGAAGAGGGATACGCCGCGGCACGGAGATGGAGCTTTGTGATCGACTCGCCGAACGAAACCGGCGGCTCAGATGCGGAGAGGCGCGGACGATGCGGCGCAGCTGTGCGAAGGACCGCGCTTCTGTTTCCGCTCGGGGAACCTTGAAGCCTTCTTCCCGCACCTTTCGGATCGCCGCATCGAGGCGGTGACCGCGCCGCGGGCGACGCTCTTGACAAATAGCCCAGGCTGCATCGTCGAAGCCACAGCCGGCCGTCGAACAGAGAAAAGCCAACCTCTCGGCCGTCGTCCCGCGGCTATTTGCAGCGGCACGGCGCACGCGCTGCAGCAGCAGAATGCGTTGATAGGCGAAATAAAGATGCTCCGCGAACATCGCCTGATCGCGACCCTGTCGTCCAATGAACCGCTGGAACACGCTTCGGAGTTCATCCACGGCGCCGCGAGACGCGGTTGTGCGGGCCTCGCAGGCCAGGCGATGAACCTGGTCGCGCACGCGCCACGACTGCAGGGAAGAGAGCGACAGCACCGCCAGCGCGGACCAGAGAGGGCAGTCCTCTTCGATGTCCGCAAGATAGCGCCGGAGCGCCTGTTCCGCCTTGATCTCTTCCAGGAGAGTCCGTTCCCAGGGAATTCCGAGAGTCTCACAGCGCTCCAGGATTTCAGGACGCGACCCGACCGGGCGCGATCCGGAGGGGGATGCGGGCGGGGAATCTGCCTCGCGCAGGGGAGGGAGGACCGCTCCGGGCTGGACTCGAAGCGGCGCCGCGGCACTCATGCGGATCGGCCCACGGAGCTGCCGGCGGCGCAGAATGCCGGGTCCTGGTTGGTTTTCATGCCGGAAGCGAGTCTGCCGCTGAAAGCGGGCGCTCTCAAGAGCCACTTGCGGCGAGAACGATATAACCATTATTCTTAGGCCGTGAAGAGGGTGCCGGTCGGGATCCTTCCTGTCATTGGCGTCGACCGCGCTGCTGCCAAGCCCCTGTACCGGCAACTCTACGAGGGTTACCGCGACGCGGTCGTCGAGCGTCGTTTGCGCGCCGGCCAGCGCCTGC
>JBOGJN010000479.1:0-6255 GCA_050745445.1 Thermoanaerobaculia bacterium | reverse complement strand
ATCGAGCTCCCCGTAGCGCTCGAGGCCCGAGCCGGCGAAGCGCTCCGGCATCTCGCGGCCGAGGCGTTCCGCGCTTTCGCGCAGGAGGTCACGTGGGAGCATGGAAACGCGATTTCATATCGCCCGTGCGGATCGAGTCAACCGGCTTCTCCAGGGACGGCGGCCCGGGAGCTCGCCGGCGCAGATCGCCGCAGGAAGGTCTCCGAGCCACCAGGCACCGGTGCGCAGCATGCGCCACGCGACCTGTCGCTTCCCGGGCGTCGAGCCCGAGGGCGGTCGGGGACCGCTTCGATTACCGGTTCCCGCCCGGATGCTGGTCGTGCTGCTTGAACAGGTACTTGATCGAGGCCTTCGGGACCAGCAAGTTGGGTCTGCCGTCCCGGTTCACCTTCAGGCAGTACTTGTCATACCACTCGATCCAGCCGCGGATCTCCTCGCCGTCGTTCAAGACGAGGACCATCGGGGTCTTCGCGGCCATCTGCTTCAAGTAGTAGTAGCTCTCGGCGTTCGTCTGCTCGGGCGGCACCTGTTTGCGTTGCTGGAAGGTGCGCGTCGGATAGCGTTCGGCCAGGTCCGAGAGATTGGGCCGGATGAGCTTCCGGTTGCCCGGAGTCTCGTCTTCTGGGCGGAAGGCGTTTGGGTTACGGTTTGCCACGGCCATCTCTCTTCGGTCCCCGCAAAAGCCGGGACTCTTGGTTTCTTAAACGGCGAGTTCGGGGGAAATATTCTGGGGCTTCTTGGAGGCCGCGGTGGCGAAGTCGGCAGCCGGCCGCCCCCCCTCATCCTCGTAGGCGAGGCAGCACATCAGCCGGCCGCACATGCCGGAGATCTTGGAGGGATTTAGAGAGAGATTCTGGTTTTTGGCCATCTTGATGGTGACCGGGTGGAAACCCTTGAGGAACGTGGAACAGCAGAGCGTTAAGCCACAGGGGCCCAGACCCCCGCGCATCTTGGTCTCGTCCCGGGGGCCGATCTGGCGCATCTCGATTCGCACCGGGTGCTTGAGGGCCAGGTCCGAGGCGAGCTTGCGGTAGTCGATCTTCGTTTCTGAAGTGTAATAGACAGAATATTTACGACCATCGAAGCCCTCTTCGACGCGCACCAGCTTCAAGGCCAGCCGCCTCTCTGCCGCAAGCTCCTGGACGTCCCGAAAGAAACACAACTCGCGGGCGAGTTTCGCCTCGTAGCTTGCCAGATCCGCCTCCGTAGCGGTCCGGACGAGCCGCCGTGCCTCCCGAAGCTGGCATTGCTTGACGATCATGGGATGGAGAGTGACGACCTCGCCGTATTCGAAACCGGCCTCCCCCTCCACGATCACCCGTTGACCCTTTGCGACGGGCTCGCCGAGGGTCTCGCAGAAGACGACTCGGCCGTCCTCATTCTGGTTGATCCGGATGCCGACGTAGTTGCCCCCGGGGTTGTACGAGCTACCGACCGTGCATCCTCCGCAGCCAGACATAAACTCCCCCCTAAACCTTTACCTTACCACGAGTTGCCGACCCTTCCTCGAGTTCACGAACGAGCCTATCGAAAAGTTCCTCGGGGTCTCCGGGTGACAGCAGACGGGTTCCCGGCAGGGGAGTCTGATCGGACTCCGGCAGAAAGATGGGGGGCGCGGCGGGGATGTCCTCCCGGATGGCCTCCATGATCCGTTTGTTCTCTGCACCGCAGAGAAGCAGGACCGCGTCGATACGCCTGTTGCGAGCTAGTTTTTCGACGGCGTCGTCCGGCCCATGTGCGTGAAGGACTTCGACCGACGGGTTGCGGCCGCCAAGGCGGGTGAGATTCGCGTTTGCGGGGGCGACGACGAGGATCGAGAGCATCGGCGCTGCCTTACTCGACCCAGAACGTCACGGATCCTGCGGGTCGGCCGCGTCCAGCGAGGGTGCGCGCCGTGTAGAAAACAAGCGTCCACAGGCCGGTCCGGTCCGGCGCGAACTCGAAGGAGAACTCACCGCCTTTGGCGAGGCGGATTCGGTCCTGAGCAACCGTCCCGGAGACGCTCGCCCTGTGTCCTTCGGGTATGAGCGACTGTCGGGGCTGCGGGTAGAGGTACGAGCTGCGGGCGGAGGCTTCCTTTTGTGTCAGGGGGGCGGGCCCCGGCTCCCAGGCGATCGTTACGAGTTGAATCCGGTCGGAGAGCGTCTGCCCCTCAAAACGCAGGATCACGCGGTCGCCGGGCGCGCGCGCGAGACTCAACCAGGCGAGCCGGCGCGCGAGGAACTCCTCGGCCATCTGAAACCGCCCGCCCTCGGAGTTCCAGCCCACGCCCACGTGTGTCACGTCGGGATCGAGGATCGTCTTGCGGTGGCCGTCCTTGGGCGGCACTTCCGCCATCATCCCCGCGTGGCTCGAAAGCGCGAGCTCTCGCGCGTCCTGTGTAAAGGAAGTTCCGGTCGTCCGCCAGGAGGCCGCGTTCTCGAGCTGCATCCCGAAGACGCCGGCGAAAGAAGTGCGCGCGTAGGGAGGGATGCCGTCCATCAGGTAATGCCCACGGGTCTTCTCGCGGACCTGCCGGGCGCAAAAGGCGTCGGCCACGCGCCCGGCCTCCTCGTCCCAGGCCACGGCCGGCAGGCCAGCCCTTTCCCGGTCGCGGTTGATTTGCGCGAGGACCGCCGTCTTGACCGGGTCCTTCGGCACGCTGGAAGAGGGATAGCGCTCGCTAAGGGGGTGTTCCAGATTCGGCGCCACGACGCGCCGCACGGGAGACTCCGAATGCGGGAGCCCGGCGCAGCAGACAGGCAGCAGGAGGGCGAGGGGCGAAAGCACCCGTGTTAGCTTCACGACCACATTCTGATCTCGGGGAGGCCAGGCAGGGAAGCGAGGATGGGGACAATCACGTTTGGGACCTCCGGCTGGAGAGCGATTCTGGCGGAGGACTTCACCTTTGCCAATGCCCGGCGCGTCGTGACGGCCGTGGCGGGGGTGCTCGCGGAGGAGGGCCGGAAGGGGCAGCTTCTGCTCGTCGGCTACGACACGCGTTTCCTGGCGGAGCGTTTCGCGGCCGAGGCCGCGCGTGTTTTGGTACGCGAGGGATTCCAGGCACAAGTGTCTGCCCGACCGGTGCCCACCCCCGTGCTCGCCTTCGAGATTCGGCGCCGCGGCGCCGCCGGAGCTCTCAACTTCACGGCCAGCCACAACCCGCCTCAGTACCTCGGAATCAAATTTTCCACATCCGATGGCGCGCCCGCGCTGCCGGAGCTGACCCGGCGATTGGAAGAGCGAATTGCGCAGACCCCCGAGGTTTCGACCGCCGCGCCGGAGGAGGTCTCAACCTTTGACCCGGTGCAGGGGTATCTTTCGGATCTCGCGGGCAAGGTCGCGGCCGCCGACATCGGCCGTGGCAAACCGCGCCTCTGCCTCGACTTTCGCTACGGGACCTCGGCGGGGTTTCTCGACGCTTACCTCGCCGCCGCCGGCGCCGAGCTCACGCGGTTGAATGACAAAGCCGACCCCCTCTTTGGGGGAGAATCGCCGCAGTGCGGCGAGACAGAGCTCATGCGCCTCGGAGAAGAGGTGCGCCGCCAGGGGGCCCGCCTGGGCCTCTCCTGCGACGGTGACGCGGACCGTTTCGGCGTCTGTGACGCGCGCGGCGTCTATGTGCCCCCAAACCAGGTTCTCGCGCTGCTGCTCTGGGATCTGCTTTCCCGAAAGGGGCGGCGCGGCGGCGTCGCCCGCAGTGTCGCGACCACGCACGCGCTCGACGCGATCGCCGCGCACTTTGGCGTTCCCCTCTACGAGACACCGGTGGGCTTCAAGTACATCGGCGAGAAGTTGATCGCGGGAGAAATCCTCTTTGGCGCGGAGGAGAGTGCGGGATTGACGATCGAAGGGCACGTGCCCGAGAAAGACGGCATCCTGGCCGATCTGCTGGTCGCCGAGATGGTCGGCGCAACCGGAATGTCTCTCGCCGAGCTTTCCGCGGACCTGGCTCGGCAGATCGGCCCTTACTTCTCGAGGCGTATCGATCTTTCGCTTGCGCCCGAGGCGCGCCCTGCGCTTGCGCGGCGCCGGGCCTCGCCGCCGCAGCGTCTCGCGGGCCGGAAGGTCGCCTCGGTCAACCGGCTGGACGGAATGAAACTGCTATTGGAGGACGGCTCGTGGATTCTGGTCAGGGAGTCCGGAACGGAGCCGGTTGCCCGGGTGTACGCCGAAGCCAGATCAGAAAAGGACCTTGCCGCTCTCGCAGATGCCGGACGGGAGCTTTTGAGTTAGGAGCTCGCCATGGCGTCATCCCGTGGAACCTGCCGATGAGGGATCTTCCCCGGTCGAGGATCGGGGAAAGTCAAGATCGCTCGCTTCGCGCGCGGTGACATGGGTCGCCGGTTGCTTTTTCGCAGCTCATAGACGATTCTGAATCGAGCATGAGCTTTTCAATCGAGGCGATCTACGGACGCGAGATCCTGGACTCGCGCGGGAACCCGACCGTGGAAGTCGAAGTGCTTCTTTCGGGTGGAGCGACCGGCCGGGCCGGCGTGCCATCGGGCGCCTCGACGGGCGAGCGAGAAGCGCTCGAGCTGCGCGACCAGGACAAGAAGCGCTACGGCGGCAAGGGGGTCACGAAGGCCGTTTCCCACGTCAACGGCGAAATCGCCGAAGAGTTGCATGGCGCGGACGCGCGCGATCAGGCGCTCGTGGACAGGATCCTGATCGATTTGGACGGCACGGCCAACAAGGGGCGGCTCGGCGCAAACGCCATCCTTGGTGTTTCGCTCGCCGTGGCCCGGGCAGCCGCCGAGGCCTCCGGGCTGCCTCTCTACCGGTACCTGGGCGGCGCCGACGCGCGGACGCTTCCCGTTCCCATGATGAATGTCTTGAACGGAGGCGTGCACGCCGACAATCGCCTCGACCCGCAAGAGTTCATGGTCTGCCCCGTGGGTTTTGAAAGCTTCGCCGAGGCCCTGCGCGCGGGTGTCGAGGTTTTCCACACTCTGAAAGGCATTCTGAAGAAAAAGGGGCTCTCGACGGCCGTCGGAGACGAGGGGGGGTTTGCGCCCGACATCTCCTCTTCGCGCGAGGCGCTCGACTTGCTTGTCGCGGCGATCGAGTCGGCTGGCTATCTTGCGGGCGGGGACATCGCAATCGCTTTGGATCCCGCGGCCTCTGAGTTCTACGAAGGGGGAAAGTACGTGCTCAAAGGGGAGCAGAAGGTCCTTTCCTCCGAGGAGATGATCGCGTACTGGTCGGCGCTCGTCACCGATTACCCCATCGCCTCGATCGAAGATGGTCTGGCCGAATCGGATCGGCGGGGATGGATCTCGCTGACCCGGCAGCTCAAGGAAAAGATCCTGCTCGTCGGGGACGATATCTTCGTCACCAATCCGGGGATTCTGGCGCGCGGGATCCAAGATGGCATCGCCAACGCCCTGCTCGTGAAGTTGAACCAGGTCGGCACGGTGACCGAGACGCTCGAGGCGGTGCGGCTTGCGCAGAGGAGCGGCTATCGGACGGTCGTCTCGCATCGCTCCGGCGAGACCTGCGACGATTCGATCGCGGATCTCTCGGTCGCCGTCAACTCGGCGCTCATCAAGACGGGTTCGGCCAGCCGCGGCGAGAGGCTTGCCAAATACAACAGGCTCCTCGAGATCGAGGAAGAGCTGGCGGGAGTCAGCGTCTTTGCCGGCCGCGGAGCGCTCCGATCATGACGGAGTCGGCCTCACCGCCACAGGGTCCGAGGCCATTCAGGGCTTTCTTTCTCTCGCTGGCGGGGTCCTCGGTGTTGCTCGGCCTGCTGCTCTTGTCCGACCGGCGGGTTCTGGAATTGAAGAGAGCACGGGCGGAGATCCGCCAGCTCGACCAGCAGATTGCCGACCGCCGCCGCGAGAACGAAGAGCTGAAGGCCGCCGTCGAAGCCGCGACCCGCCACGAGTTTCCCGCTGAGGAGGTCGCGCGCGAAGAGCTCCATCTCGTCCGCCCGAACGACATCGTCCTGTCCTTCCCGCCGGGCAGCCTCTCGGGAGGCAAGGCGACGCCGACTCCGGCAGCCAACGCACCCGCGCCGTCGCGCTGACGGTGTCGTTCTCTCGCCGCTTGAACGGCGACTCTAGGGACTCGTCTTGAGCGTTCGGAAGAGCCCGAGGGCAAGCAGCAAGACCGCAAGCACGACCACTCCCCAGAACCAGCTCGGCGTCTTCCAGGTGATCGGCCCGAGCCTGGCTGGCGGACCGAGCCGAGCCGCCTCCGCTGGAGAAGCCAGGACCACGCCCGCAAGCATCGCGAGATCGTAGCGCGGGGCCTGCGCCTCCGGGTTCCCTG
>JBOGJN010000478.1:0-1836 GCA_050745445.1 Thermoanaerobaculia bacterium | reverse complement strand
GTGGGGCACCCGCGATTTCTCCTTCACCGATCCCGACGGCTTCAAGATCACGATCGCGAAGGAGACGAAGCGGCGCTAGTGGTGCAAACGGGGTCAGGCTTGAATACTGGTATGGTTTTCCGGCCGGGAATCAGCGGCGAAGTACACGAATTCAAGCCAGGCCCCATCCGTTCCCGAGACGGAGGGGGGTCGGGTTTGGCGTAGTCTGTCTCACGATGGTCTGGAGGAAGAAGACTGCTGTCGCTTTGGCCGGAGGATTGTTTGGCTTCGTGGCTGTCGCTGCGGGCAGCGCCCTGCACGCGCGGTTTCTGGGCAACGCGGCAGTCGAGATCACGGATGGGACTTTCACTCTCTTGACCGACTTCCCCTATCAGTCCGGCGCGTTCGGTTACATGACGTATGACCCGGCGCTCGTCGCTCCGAGGCCGCACTCCGCGTGTCTCTTCACCCATGCCCACGCCGACCACTTCGAACCGGATCTCGTCGGCCGAATCGGTTGCAGCGTCGTCGGTCCGGCATCTGTCGAGTCTCGAGCCCGAGGTGTCAAGGTGATTCCACTTGCCGCAAAGATTCGTCTGGCGCCGCTGACGATTACGCCCGTTCGCACGTCGCACGGATCCGAGGAGCACGATTCCTACCTGGTGGAGTGGAACGGTCTTCGTCTCTACTTCACCGGTGACACGGATGACCTGGCCGAGCTGCGGGGGCAGCGCCGGCTCGACGCTCTCTTCATCACCCCGTGGCTACTCGCCAGGGCGCGCGCGGCAGGTGCTCTGCCGGCCGCGAAGAAGGTCGTGATCTACCACCATCGAGACGGCGAGCGCGTGGATGGATGCGAAGCTTGCATCGTCCCGCGGCAGGGTCAGATGGTCGAGATCCCGGCGCGTTGACGTTTGCGATGTCCGCGGCTCGTCCATGGATGGAGGAGCCGTCTTCGTTCCCGGGGCCGCGGCCGCCTAAGCAGAGGCGTCGGAATGAACAACGACCCCTTTGCGTTCCACGAGACTTGAACCACTGCTGAAGACGAGAAACGATGCCACAACCTCCAACGCTCAGCCGCCGCACCCTGCTGGTCTCCGCCGCCGCCGCAGGCGCGGCCTCGGTTCTCCGACCCTTGACCCCGGCCGCCCATCCTGGGCCGATCCTCACTCATCCGGTCCCCTCGACTGGTGAGAAGCTACCGCTCGTCGGGCTCGGCAGCTGGATCACGTTCAATGTCGGCGATGACGCTGTCGCGCGCGATTCCTGCGCCGAAGTCATGCGCGCCTTCTTCCGCGAGGGCGGGCGCCTGATCGACTCCTCTCCGATGTATGGCTCCTCGCAAGAGGTGATCGGTTACGGCCTCCACAAGCTGGGCAACCCGCCGCAACTCTTCTCAGCCGACAAGGTCTGGATCTCTGCGGGCGCGCGCGGCCCGGGGCAGGTCGAGGAGTCCCGCCGACACTGGGGCGTTCCCCGCTTCGACCTGCTCCAGGTCCACAATCTCATGTCTTGGGAGGAGCATCTCCCGACGCTCTTCGCCATGAAGACAGCCGGTCGGGTTCGTTACGTGGGGGTCACCACGTCCGAAGGGCGCCGGCACGCCGAGATCGAACGGATCATGCGAAGCCAGCCGCTCGACTTCATTCAGATCTCCTACAATCTTCTCGATCGCGAAGTCGAAGAGCGGATCCTGCCGCTCGCGCGGGACCGCGGAGTGGGCGTGATCTGCAATCGGCCGTTTCGTCGAGGGGAACTGATCCGAAGAGTCGAGCGCTCTGCCCTGCCCGCCTGGGCCGGTGAGATCGACTGCGCAAACTGGGCCCAAATCCTGCTGAAGTTCATCGTGTCGCATCC
>JBOGJN010000477.1:0-1914 GCA_050745445.1 Thermoanaerobaculia bacterium | reverse complement strand
GGTCGCCGAGCGTCGTCGCCACGTCGAAGAAGTACTGGACGGGCTGCCCGGCGTCCTTGAGGCGCAGCCGGTGCGTGATCTGCTGCGAGGCCTTCAGGACGAAGCGGAAACCGTCGGGGACTTGCTCGGCCCACTGCGCCAGCAGCGAGGCCTTCGGCATCCTGTAGAACGTGTTGTTGATCTCGACGGCCGGCAGCTTGCCGGCGTAGTAGCGCAGCATCCCTTCCGCCGGCAGGTCTTCCGGGTAGAAGCTCCCCTTCCACTCCTTGTACGAGAACCCGCTCGTCCCCACGAGCACGCGCATAGGCGCATGCTATCGCGCCGTCCGCGAGAACTGAATCAGACCATGTCGGCAAAACTCCGGAAGCTCATCTTGAACCGTCGCTTCTCGAGCCCCGCCTTGATCTCGTCCGCCTGCTCCACCGTTAGAGCTCCGCTTCGGATCGCCCTGAGCAGGATCCCGGGGGTCGTCAGAAGGCGTTCCCTTCCGAGACGGCTGTCGATCTCGCGCAGCGTTCTCCCCCTCTCATCTGTCGCAATTGCCCAGCTTCCGCTTATGGCTAAAGCGATCGCTGCTGCCTCGCCGCTCCCTAGGACGGCCCTGAGCTCCGCGAAGGTTCGTGATCTCAACGACGACATGCTCCGTGATGACAAACCGATACTCGGGGTTGCGGGAAAGAAGATCGAGCCTGTTGACGACGAGAAAGTTGATCAGGACGCAGGCATCGCAGACGACGACCGCCTAACGGCCGGGCGCTTTCTCCATGAGCGCTCACTCCGGAATGACCGCGTCGACCGCTTCTGGCTCGTTGCTCTCTTCAGAGATTGCTTGCTCGATCTCCTTGAGCGGGACCTCCAGTTCTCGGGCGAGATCCAGCACTTTACGGCGCGAGATCTCGCCCCGCCGGTGAGCTTCGAGCGCCAACGAGAGCACCTGTTCGGCAAGGGTCCAGGGCATCTTGTCGGTCATTTCGGGTAGCTGAAGGGCCTTGCGAATCTTCGACGCGAGGCCGGACCTGCTCTTCAAAACCTCGAATTGTTCCTTCGTCAGGAAACCGAGATTCAGCAGATGGTAAACCGCAGCCTCGTAGCTCGTGCCGAAGCGGTGGGCCAGGCGAACAACATCATGGACCTGCAGCTCCTGACTCCCGGGCTCGGCGCGTTTCTGAACAGCGACGGACCCCTGCTCTGCGAAAACTTCCTGATTCTGGCGGCTCGGTTCTCCCTTGCCGAAGCTGCGCAGGAAGGAGCGGACTCCATCCTCTGGCATCAGAAAGTGCGCGGCAAAGGCGTTAGCGCGAACCTCGATCAGTTCCTCGAGATTCTCCTTGCGGCTCACGACTCCTGCGCGATCCCGGTCGGCGAGCACATGACAGTACTCGTGGGCGCAGGAGTAGAGACGCCGCGGAAGCGCGTCCTTGTCTTTGATCAAGACAACAGGGCCCGTGTCGGGGCGAAAGAACGAGGCTCCCGAGATGTCGTCGTTCAAGGCCGCCTCGGCTACTCGAACGCCCTGGCCACGTACGATTTCCGCGATCTCCCACACCGGGGCGGCGCCCAGGCCGAGCCTCCGCCGCTCGTCGGCTGCCAGCGACCTCCCCTGCCGGACCGCGTCCCACCTCGAGGACGGAGCGGCGAGATCGTACTTGGCGGGAACCGGTCGGGATTCCCGTAGTCCGAGAAGAATCTCGAGTCGCGTCGCCTCGCGGGCGATGTTCGCAAGACGACGCAGTTCCCCCGCAAGCCGCGGACTCTGCCCGGATTGCGGCGCTGCTCGCAGAAGTGCCGCTACAGGGTCGTCAGCGAATGGTGTCTCGTTCACGAACTCGCCGATCCCGCGGCCGAAGAGCCGCGCGAGCTTCTCGAGCTCTCGACTGTTCACCGCCCGCTTGCCCGCCTCGATCTGCACAACGG
>JBOGJN010000476.1:0-3525 GCA_050745445.1 Thermoanaerobaculia bacterium | reverse complement strand
CTGATACTTCTTGCGCAGCTCCCACCAGGCTGCGTTGTAGTTCTCGGGGGTCACCTCGCCCGAGAAGACCTTCCAGCGGTACTGGTCAATCAGGAGGCCGAACGGCAGGAACGCGATTTTCTCGAGCGCCTTGTTGAGAAGCAGCCCGATGTCTTTGGAGGTGTCCGGCGCCTTCTCGAGGAACCCGAGCTTAACAAGATACTCGGGCGTGATCGAGAGCGCGATCGTGTCCCCGACGGCCTCGTGGAAGCCGTCGTTTGCGCTGTCGCGGAAGAGCGGCGGCTGCTTGTCGTAAGCGCGCTGGTAGAAGTTGTGGCCGAGCTCGTGGTGGATCGTCGTGAAGTCCTCCCCCGTGATGTCGATGCACATCTTGATCCGGAGGTCATCCACGTAGTCGATGTCCCAGGCGCTCGCGTGGCAGACGACCTCACGGTCCTTCGGCTTGGTGAGCATGGATCGCTCCCAGAAGGTTGTCGGAAGCAGGTCGAAGCCGAGAGAAGTGAAGAAGCCCTCGCCGTACTTGACCATCTGGATCGGGTCGGTGCTGCGGGACTTCAAGATCTGCGTCAGGTCGTAGCCCGGGTCGGCGTCCTTCGGGGCGACGATTGGGTAAACGTTGTCCCAGGTCTGCGCCCACATGTTGCCGAGTAGATGCGCCGGGATAGGCCCGTCGGCCGGGACGACGTCGCCGTACTTCTCGCGCAGCTTCCACCGCACGTAGGCGTGGAGCGAGACGTAGAGCGGCCGGACCTGGTCCCAGAGCCGGTCGAGCTCCCTGGCGAACTCCTCCGGCGTCATGTCGTACTTGGAGCGCCACATGGCGCCGGTGTCCTTGAAGCCGAGCTCGCGGGCTCCCTTGTTCGCGAGCTCGACGTAGCGGACGAAGTTCCTCTTGATGGGGCGGGCGACCGCGTGCCAGCCGGCCCAGACGTCCAGAAGCTCCTGCGCGTCGCGGGAGCTGGCCATGATCTTTGTAATGTCCTCGAGGTCGAGGCACTTGTCCTTCGACGGGCAGTACTTGCCCTTTCCGTACGCCCCTTCCATGGCCGCCGCGATGCGCGTCAGCTCCGCCGACTCGGCCGGATCGGCCGGCGCGGCGAGCGTCAGAGAGAGCTTCAAGAGTTTCAACTTCCGGGCCGTCTCTTCTGGCAGCTTCAGATCGTCGAAGCGCGCCGCCTGTTTGGCGTACGCGACTGTCGCCGCGATCAGCCGCTCGTTGGCCTGAGCCGCCAGGATCTCCGTGTCGTCGGTGATGTAGGTGGACTGCACCCAGCCGGCGCGGCCCGCGTCCACCGACAGGGTGAGAAGCTTCCGCTCCGCCTCGTCCAAGAAGGCTCTTACCTCGGCGACGGTCGGCGGCTGTCCCGAAGGCTTCTTCGCGGGCATGTCAGGCGCCGCGGACGCCGGCGGAGCCGCAAGAAAAAGACCGAACATCACCGAAGGCAACACCAGGGCAGACCACGACAACCTCCGCTTCATTTTCTCCTCCCATTCCGGGCGCGAAGTCTATACGGAGGGGCCGCGTTTCGTGCTGGCTAGGGGGTCTTGACCCCCGCGTCCGTGGCTGTTGCGGTCTTGCCCGCGGCCTTCTCTGCGGCGATCCATTTGTCCAGGCGCGTCTCGAGGACATCCAGGGGCAGCGCGCCGGCGCCCAGCAGCTCGTCATGGAACCTGCGGATGTCAAACCGCGCGCCGAGATCCCGCCTGGCCCGCTCACGCAGGTCCAGGATCTTCAACTGCCCGATCTTGTAGCCCAGAGCCTGCCCCGGCCAGACCATGTAGCGGTCTGTTTCGCTCTGGACGTCCACTTCGTCAATTGCGGAGTGGTCATGGAAGAACTGCACGACCTGCTTGCGCGCCCACTTCTTGGAGTGAAAGCCGGTGTCCACGACCAGGCGTATGGCGCGAAGCATCTCGTCCTGCAGGCGGCCGTAGTCGTTGTACGGGTCCTTGTAAAAGCCGATCTCCTTGCCGAGCCGCTCGGAGTAAAGGGCCCACCCTTCGCCATACGCGGTGTACCCGGTCTGCTGCCGCACGGGAGGCAGCTCCGGCAGCTCCTGCGCGATCGAGCCCTGCAGGTGATGTCCGGGCACGCCCTCGTGGTACGCCGTGGATTCAAACGTGATCGTCTTGCGGTTCTGGTAGTCGCCCGTGTTGACCAGGACGTGCCCGGGACGCGATCCATCGGGTGTCCCCGTCTCGTACTGCGCGCCCGAGGCCTCTTTCTCCCGGTACTGCTCGACCGGCATGACCACGAGGTCCGCCTTCGGCAGACGGCCGAAGAGCCTGGGCAACTCCGCCTTCATCTGCGCGATGTAGCCGCGATAGAGCTCGAGGATCTGCTCGCGCGACTGCGCCTTGAGCTTCGGATTCTTCTCGATCGAGGCGTTGAAGCTCTTCAGGTCCTTGAACCCCAGCTTCTCGGCGATCGAGAGCATCTCTATCTCGATCCGGGCGACTTCGCGAAGGCCGATCTCGTGAATCTCCCCGGGTGTCAACTCCGTCGTCGTCGAGCGTTTGACCGCCGCCGCGTAGCGCGCCGCGCCCTCCGGCAGCGCCCACATCCCCGGTTCTGTCCTGCCCCTGGGGGCGTACTCCACCTCGGCGAACTTCGCAAAGCGCCCGTACGCCGGGAGCACCGAATCCCGGATCGCGCCGAGAAACTCCTCCCGGAGACGCTTCTGATCGGCTTCCGAGACTTCCTTGGGAATCTTCGCGAGCGGCTCGGCGAAGGGAGTCTCCTCCGGCTTCTGTTTGGCGATCCCCTCAGCCTGGACGACGACCTTCTCCAGGAGAAAGCGGGGAGGCATCAGGCCGTCGGCCATTCCCTTTCTCATCTGGACGACGGTGTCGTCGAAAAGTCTGGGCAACTGCTTCATCCGGGCGATGAAGTCCTCGTAGTCCTTGACGGTCGTAAAGGAGAGCAACGGCACGAGCCCGGGCGCCTGGAGATGGATCCCCGAGATCTGGGACACCGGCATTTCCCAGCTCTTGAACCGTGCGTTCTCGAGCTCCAGTTTGAAGTCCCGGACAAGCAACGTCTTGGTCAGGGCCTCCTGCTCCGGGAAGCCCGTCGTGTCCACGGCCTCGAAGCGCGTCAGAAACTCTCTGGTCTTCTGTAAGTCTTCGTCGATCGCCTTTTGCGAAAAGTCCGAGGCCTTGTCGTTCCAGCGTTTGTCCCCGAGGATGGACGCGAACTCGGGATTGTGGGAGAGCGTGTACTCCCAGTGCTCCTTCAAGAGCTCCTGGAAGGCCTTTTGGCGGGACGCGAGGTCAGAGGCCGCCGGCGCGCCCGGCGAAGACCCGGGAACCGCCGCCAGGAGCAGACCCGCAAGAAGAACGTGACGCATGGATTTCCCCCTTGACTCCTTTGATACGCAGGCCACGGCCGTGGGTTCTTCCCGGAGGCGTCAGTTTCCCGATCGGGCGAAGTCGAGGAACCCCCGCTCGACGTCGGTCGAAATGAGCTTGACCCGAATCTTCTTGCCGATCGAGAGCCCCTCGAACCCGTGCACGAGCTTGCCC
>JBOGJN010000475.1:0-1573 GCA_050745445.1 Thermoanaerobaculia bacterium | reverse complement strand
AGCAGGCACTCGCCAGCTGATCGGCTACATCGTTCAGAGCGTCCCGTCGCGCAAGCGCGTTCGTAAGCGCCTGCTTGCTCTTCTCCCGCCGGCGGTAGTGGTCGAGGACGGTGGGCCACCGCCGGGGTCTCCGTGGCGTGGCTACCAGTTGTGCTTGGGCGCTTTTCTCGAAAGCGAGCTCTCTCATGCTGTGATTGTTCAAGACGATACATTCGTCTGCCAGAACTTCGAAGCCGGTGTCGAGCGTGTCGCGGCGATCTTTCCCGATCACCCGGTCTGCCTCTTCTACCCGGGTCTGAAGATGCGCTCGGCACGAGGTCGACAGAAGGCAGTTCAGGCGCGGCGGTCCTTCTTCCTGCTCGACCGCCAGGACTTCGTTCCCATGGTGGCCGTGCTATGGCCGCGAGCGAAGGCCGAGCACTTCCTCAACTGGACTCAGGGTCGGACAATCCCCGGTCTGCAAGAGCCATACCGCTCAGACGACGCTGTCGCGGGTTCCTGGATGCGGCATACCAAGCAGGCCGTGTACGTGACGATGCCGAGCCTGGTCGAGCACCCTGATGACGTTGCCCCCGTGAAGGACGGCCACCACAAGGCTGCGTACGGCGCAGATAAGGGCCGCATCGCGCACTCTTTTCACGCTGGCGATCCACTCGATCTCGACTGGTCGGTCTAGGTTCCTAGACGGGCAGCCCTTGCGTGATGTCCGGTCCTGCTGCTCTACTTGCGCCTAGCAGCTCGAAGGTCGGGTTGCATAGCGAGTCCAGGGGACTCCGCGGTTAGTCGTTTCGAGACCAAGGAGTTAGGAACATGGAACCGCTGATCCCCGATCTTCCTGAGGATCTCACCAGTCTCTCGGACGAGGAGCTCGCAGGCCTGAAGCGTGAGCATCAGGTGGTCGCGGAGCAGATCGAGGCCGAGGACGCGGAGTTCCTTCAGGGCATGTCCGCAGATGACGTTCTCGAGGCTCAGACGAAGGTTGTCGAGCAGACCGAGGCGATCGTAGGCGAGGAGAAAGCCCGCAAGGATCGCGAGGAGTCCTATCTCGCGAAGAAGTCAGAGCTCGCCGAGCGTCGCGCAGCCGCTCTCGCCTCCGAGTCCGAAGGGGACGACGAGGGCGAAGGAGAAGGCGACGGCGACGAAGGTGAAGACGGTGAAGGCGACGGCGAAGAGGCCGAGCCCGCAGTGCTCACCGCCGAAGTCGAAGGTAAGGAGACCGAAGAGGCGGAGGAAGGCGCAGTTGTGGTCGCCTCCGCGGAGACCGTGGTCAGCACGGCCCCGAAGCCCGCACTTCGTCGCCCGCCTGCACCTCGCGGTGATCGGCTTCCGAGTGAGAACTCAGCAGTCATGACCGCCGCGGCGGGGCTCGACGGCATCCGCGGTGGACAGCCGCTCGATCGGCTGGGTCTCGCAGAGGCCATAAAGACGGTCGCACGTCGGCTTGGCCCGCCCGCGAAGAGCGAGGCAGGAATCGAGCAGCGCTTCTTCGTCGGTCAGGCAGTATTCCCCTTCCCGGATGAGCGCAGGCTCATGCCGGGCGAGGCGGACTCGAATGCTCGCAAGATCCAGGCGG
>JBOGJN010000474.1:0-2693 GCA_050745445.1 Thermoanaerobaculia bacterium | reverse complement strand
GCTCGGGCAAGTCCACTCTGATCCGGATCCTCTGCGGCCTGCTCGCGCCGACGGAGGGAGGCGCCTCGGTGGACGGCCTCGACGTGACGCGCCACGGGGAGGAGATCCGGCGCCGCATCGGTTACGTTCCGCAACGGTTCTCCCTCTACGAGGATCTGACGGTTCTCGAGAACCTCAACTTCTTCGCCGAGGTCTATGGCCTGAAGAATGCGCGCCGGAGGGAACGGCGCGAGTGGGCTATCGCCCTGACCTCGATCGGCCCCTATCGCGACCGGCTCGCGGGGGCGCTCTCCGGCGGTTGGAAGCAGCGTCTGGCGCTCGCCGCCGCCCTGATGCACGAGCCCCGGGTGCTCTTCCTGGACGAGCCCACGGCGGGGATCGATCCGGTGGCGCGGCGCGATTTTTGGAATCTCCTCTTCACGATGGCTGGCCAGGGGGTCACGCTGTTCGTCACCACGCACTACATGGACGAAGCGGAGCGCTGCGGACGCGTAGCGTACCTCTATCTCTCGCGGATGCTGATCGAGGGAACACCGGACGAGCTGACGCGTCTGCCCCAGATCACCCCGGAGGGAACCCGGCGCGTCGAGGCGGCCTGCGAGCAGGGCGTGGCCGCGTTCATGACCCAGGCGCGCAGCCTCCCCTACGTCGAGGACGTCACGATCTTCGGCAACGCGCTTCACCTTCTCGTGCGGTCCGACGTCCCGGAAGCGCGGATTGCCAGGGATCTCGAAGAGGCGGCCGGCTCGACCGTCACGATCCGACCCATCGACGCATCGCTCGAGGACGTCTTCGTGCGGCTGACCCGAATCGAGTCCGAGTCCGGCAGTGAATCCGCCGAGCCGACGGATCCCGTTTCCGGAGCCCCGCGATGAGAGGGTTTCTCGCCGTCCTGAAGAAGGAAGCCGTTCAGATGATTCGCGACAAGGGGTCGCTGCGGTTTGCCCTCATGATCCCGGCCTTCCAGCTCGTCCTCTTCGGATTCATCGACATGAACGTCCGGCACGTCCGAACCGTGGTCTTCGATCAGAGCCGCACGGAAGCGAGTCGCACGCTCTTGCGGGACTTCATGAACACGAGCTACTTCGACATCGTCGCGCACGCTCCCTCGCGCGCGGCGCTTCGCGAGCAGATCGTGGCGGGACGCGCCTCCGTGGGCGTCGAAATCCCGCCGGACTATGCGCGCCGCCGACTCAACGCACAGCCCGCCGACGTCCTCGTTTTGATCGACGGTTCGGATTCGACCATCTCCTCGCAGGCCCTCGCGGCGTCCAACGGGCTTGCCCTCTCCCGGTCTCTCGAAGAGCTCGGCACGCGCTTCGGTGTGCGGGATCTCTCGATCCGCACCCATCCCCTCCTCCTCTTCAATCCGGATTCGAGGAGCGCGAACCTGTTGATCCCCGGACTCGTCGCAATCCTGCTCACCTTCTCGGGGACGCTTCTGGCTGCATTTGCCATCGTACGGGAGCGGGAGCGCGGCACCCTGGAGCAGCTCATGGTCACGCCGGCCTCCCCTGTGGGTGTCGTGCTGGCCAAGCTTCTGCCCTATCTGGTCCTGGGTTTCGTGCAGCTCCTTCTGGTCCTCTTCCTCATGACGACGGTCTTTCGCGTCCCGATCCATGGCAACCCCTTGCTTCTCCTTGCTCTCTCCTTCGTCTACCTCTTCGCTCTCCTCGCCCAGGGACTCCTGATCTCCTCGCGCGCCACAACGCAGATGGAGGCGATTCAGATGGCGCAGATGTTCCTGCTCCCGTCCATCATGCTCTCCGGTTACATCTTCCCGTTGACGTCGCTCCCGGGACCGCTGCGGATCGTGTCTCAAATCCTTCCGGCCACGCACTTCATCGCGATCTCGCGCGGAATCATCATTCGCGGCGCGGGATTTCTGGACCTCTGGCCAAGTGTGGCCGCGCTCCTTCTGATCTCATCGCTGCTCGTGGCCAGCAGCACCCGGGCCTTTCACAAGACGATCTCGTAGAAAGCTCTCAGCCGTCAGCTCTCAGCTCTCAGCCAGATCCCGGTCGCTGACAGCTGATAGCTGATAGCTGAAAGCTGACAGCTCGGTAATAGAATGCCCAACCGCGGCTTCAAGCCGTCACCGCCTCTAAGGAGTACGAACATGCCTCTCAAGGTTGGCGACACGGCCCCCGATTTCACGCTCCCCGCAACGGTGGGTGAGAAAGTCAGGCTCTCGGACTATCGCGGCAAGAAGAACGTCCTTTTGATGTTCTATCCGCTCGACTTCTCTCCCGTCTGCTCGGTCGAGAACAGACAGTGCGCCGAGATGCTCCCGACCAAAGGCGCCGACGACGTTCAGGTCCTCGGCATCTCGGTCGATTCCCTCTGGGCCCACAAGGCCTTTGCCGCGCAGAACGGCATCGGGCATCCGCTTCTGGCCGATTTCCATCCGAAGGGAGACGTCGCGAAGAAGTACGGCGTCTACCTCGAGGAGAAGGGGATTTCCGCCCGCACCGCCTTCATCATCGGCAAGGACGGGAAGGTCAGGGACGTGGTCGCGAGTGACATCCCGGTGGCGCGCGACATCGGCAAGCTCCTCGAGAACGCCCGGGCCGCATGAGCGAAACGGGCATCATCATCCCGTCCGTCGAGGACGAAGAGAAGGTCCGAGAGATCGCGGGGCATATGCGCCGCATCATCGAGCTCCTGGGGCTCGATTCCTCCGATCCCAACCT
>JBOGJN010000473.1:0-1582 GCA_050745445.1 Thermoanaerobaculia bacterium | reverse complement strand
AGGTAGAACAAGGCAAGACCCTCAGCGACCCTGGCCCGGGCAAACAGGTCCTCGAGTCCCAGAGCTTCGAAGGTCGCCGCGGCGCGCCGTGCGAGCAAAAGACCCTCGCGGCCCCTTCCGGTGAAGGACCGGCGCTGAGACTCCAGGTGCTCGACCGTCGCGAGGCTAACCTCGTCTCCCCCACCCGGCGCGAAGGCGCGGTAGGCGATCTCCAGATGAGATCGAGACTTCTCGAACTCCCGGGTCCAGATGCAGGCCTGTCCCGCAAGCACGTGAGCCTGCCCCAAGAGCGCGAGCCCCGGAACGACCCGCTCCGCGACCGGATGAGCGGCGTCGGAGCCGGAAGGCTCCCGCCGCAGCCGGACCAGGACCTCCTCCGCGAAGCGCAGCGCCTGCACAGGGCTCCCGGCGATCTCCCGGCCGGCCTCCTGAAGGGCGTAAAGGAGGGCAAAGCGGTTTACGGCGTCTCCGAGGTCGAGGTCAGCGAGCAGGCTGGCGAGTCGTCTCGGGTCCGGAGTGGCATCCAGAATCCGTTGCTGGGACAACCCGGCCCGCTCCGAGGCCTCCAGGGCCATCGCGGCCAGGCCATCCGGTCGCGGATCGCGTGCCGCAGCGGCGATCCGGGGCCTCCGGCGGAATGGATCGCCTTGAGGCAGTTCGATCTGCTCCCACTCGGTGCGGACTCCCGCGTCCCGTGCGAGAAGCCTCAGCCCCGCGTCGAGCCGGCGCACGTCCTCCAGAAGGGCCGCACAGAGCCGGCAGGCGCCGAGATGCCGCTCGGCACGAGCGCGCTCGATGTCGTCGAGGTCGCCGGCCGTGTAGAGCAACAGCGTGAAGTCGTCGAGGTGTGAGACCATCAATTCAGGCATTCCCTAAGCTTTCTCAGGCAACGGTTGATTGTCTTGTGGACGCCCCAAAGCGTGAGGGTCGTGTCCTGCGCCGTCTCCCGCAGGCTTTGCCCCTCGACGTAGTAGGCAGACAGAAGTCGCCGACACGTCGATGAGATCTCTCCCAGGGCCTGGCGCAGGGCGACCCCTCGGTCAACCATCTCCGGACCGGCGTGGTGCGGAACGGCCTCGAACAGATTGTACGCGCCCGCGAAGATCTCTCGCCGCGCTCGCCGCGTCTCGACGAATCGCACGCAACGGGCCCGGAAGACGGCAAAGAGGAAGCCGTTGGGGCTTCGCACGTAATCGCGCTGCCGAAGCAGCTCCAGGGCCGTGTCCTGGAGGATGTCCTCAGCGTCGTCCACGGTAATTCCGAAGCGCGACCGCGCGTATCCCAGAAGCTTCTGTCGCTGTGGGGCATCGAGCAGGACGGCCTCGGCAAACTGTCCCGTCGGCGGCGCTTCTGCTCCCATCATTCTGCTTCCATCACCTCGCCAGAATTCTGTGAAGAGATCGTCCCGGCTCAGTCTGCCCATTTTACCCGATTCAACAGGGCCTCTCGGCCCGCCGCCGATATGCGTTCAGGACTTCCGGTCTCATCTGCCTCCCATCTAGGAAAACCGTGCGTCAGAGGGCGGCACGGCCCCCAAGACACCCACGATCCGCTCGTCTCCCTCCGGCAAGGTCTCCAGCAC
>JBOGJN010000472.1:0-5850 GCA_050745445.1 Thermoanaerobaculia bacterium | reverse complement strand
GCTCCGCCCGGCTCCGTCGTGCTGGAGGCGACCGGAAACCCCTACTCCGAGTTCGCCCGCATCAGCTCGCATACGGGAATTCCCACCGTTCTCGGCTGGGCGAACCACGAGGGCCTCTGGCGGGGCGACAACCGCGAAATCGACCTGCGCCGCCAGAGCGTGCAGTACTTCTACACGCAGCCGGAGGCGCCGATCTCGGCCCAGATCCTCCAGCGCTACCACGTCACGTTCGTCGTCGTCGGGGAGATGGAACGCCGGACCTACACGGGGACGGCTCGCGTTGCAGACGTGGCCTACCTCGATCCCGTCTCCACGGGAAGCACCACGGTCTATCGCGTCTCGACCGGCCCATGAGGATTCTCATGGCCCTGGATTACTACCGGCCGAACGTGTCGGGGCTTTCGCTCTTCGTCGAGCGCCTGGCGCGGGCGATGGCGGGCCGCGGGCACCCCGTCACGGTCCTGACGCACCGGCATCGCCCCGACCTGGCCCGGGAGGAGCGCGTGGAAGGCGTTCGCGTCGTGCGGGCCCCCGTGCTCGCCCGGTTCGGCAAGGCCCTCCTTTCCCCGGCCCTGCTCGCAGCCGCGCGGCGCGAGATGGCCGGGGCGGACGTCCTGCATCTCCACGCGCCGCTCGTCCCGGCGGTGCCGCTGGCGCTGCTGGCGCGGTCCCGCCGCCTCCCGTTCGTCGTGACCTACCACTGCGACCTGAGGTCGCCGCCGGGGCTCGTGTCGAAGCTGGTCGAGTCCGTGGCGCGCGCCAGCCAGAACTTCGCCCTGGACCGCTCCGAGCGGGTCATCACGTACACCGAGGACTACGCGAAGAACACGCCCTCCCTCGCGCGGCGGTCCGGCCGCGTCGGCTGGATCCTCCCGCCGGTGCCCGACCCGGCGGCGAGCGCGCTCTCCCCGGCCGAGGTCCGCGAGAAATACGGGATCCGGGGGCAGCCCGTCCTCCTCTTTCTCGGCCGCTTCGCCGAGGAGAAAGGCCTGCCCGATCTGCTGACCGCCTTTTCGCAAGTGCGCCGGCGCTTTCCCTCGGCCTGCCTCGTGTTGGCCGGGGAGAAGGACAGCGTGCCCGGCGAGACCGTGGGGGCGCGGCTCGCGCCGCTGCTCGCCGATCCCTCCTCGGGCATCGTCGCGACCGGCCTCGTGCCGCCGGATCAGGTGCCGGAGCTCTTTCGCGTCGCCGACGTGCTCGTGCTGCCCTCCATCAACTCGACCGAATCCTTCGGCCTCGTCCAGGTGGAGGCAATGCTCTGCGGCGTCCCCGCGGTGGCCTCCGATCTGCCCGGCGTGCGCCAGCCGGTCGCCCTGACGGGGATGGGCGCGATCGCTCCGGTCCAGGACGCGTCCGGCCTCGCGCGAGCGCTCCTCGCGGTGCTCGAGAACCCGGAGCGCTACCGCCGCGCCCGCGAGGAGATCCGCCGGGTCTTCTCTCTGGACCGGACGGTCTCCGAGTACGAAGGCGTCTACGGCGCGGCGCTCTCCGGCCGGAGGGCCTCCCTGTAAAATGATCGGCCTGTCAGCCGCAGAGGCGTCCTGCCGGCTCGAGAAGGGACCGAACGGATGAAGTTTCTGATCACGGGAGGGGCCGGGTTCATCGGGTCCAATGCCGCCCGCCGATTCTCCGAGCTCGGCCACGAGGTGGTGGTTTTCGACAACTTCTCCCGGGCGGCGGCGGCGTTCAACCGGCGCTGGCTCGAGAAGGCCTGCCCCCGCGTCCGCATCGCCTCAGGGGACGTGCGTCACGAGGACGATCTGCACAAGGCGCTCCAGGAGCCCTTCGACGCGGTCTTCCATCTGGCCGGACAGGTCGCGGTGACCACCTCGATCCTCGACCCGGCCGCGGACTACGCGTCGAATGTGCTCGGCACGTTCCGGCTCCTGGAGGCGCTGCGGGCGCGATACGGCGGCGACCCGGCGCGGGCCCCGCTGCTGCTCTACGCCTCGACCAACAAGGTCTACGGCCACCTCGCCACCGGAGAGACGGTGCGCGACGGACGCTGGGACCTGTCTTCGATGACCAACGGCGTCTCGGAGGGCGAGAGCCTGTCCTTCGAGTCCCCTTACGGCTGCTCGAAGGGCGCGGCCGACCAGTACGTCCTCGACTATCACCGGAGCTTCGGGCTGCCCACGGTCTGCTTCCGCCAATCGTGCATCTACGGCCCCCGCCAGTTCGGCGAGGAAGACCAGGGCTGGGTCGCCTGGTTCGCCCTCGCCGCCGTCTTCGGGCTTCCGATCACGATCTACGGCGACGGCCTCCAGGTGCGGGACCTGCTCGGGGTGGACGAGTTGAGGGCCGCGTTTCTGCGCGCGGCCGAGCGACGCGACACGGTCGCGGGCAAGGCCTACAACCTCGGAGGCGGCCCGGCGTTCCGCCTCTCGTTGAAGGAGCTGATCGCGGCGCTCGAAAGCCGGCTCGGCCGCAGGATCCCCGTCGCAGCGGCGCCGGCGCGGCTCGGAGACCAGCGCGTCTTCTACTGCGACATCTCGCGCGCCCGCCGCGACCTCGACTGGCGGCCGGATGTCGCGCCCGACACCGGGGTCGGCCGGCTGCTCGACTGGATCGGAGAGAACCGCTCCGAGATCGCCGAGTTCCTCGCCAGCAAAGGCAAGGCTCCCGCGGTGCCCCGCTATTGAAACGAGAGCTCGCGAATGTGGACATGCATCGTCTCTGCCTCGGTGAGATCTCCAATTTCCATGCGGATCTCCTTCGTCAGAAGTGGGCCGTCCGGGAACACGAACTCGAGGCGCGGATCCGGCGGAGGGTTGCGATAGACCGAGTCGTAAGCTCGCTCGGCGCTCCCGTCTGCCGGGCTGACACGAAAGCGAAGCTGGATCACCCTGTGTGAGCCCAGAGTCACGGTCACTTTTCCGATCTTTCGTGGCGTGGGGAAGGTCATGACCATGACGAACGGATTGGCCTCCAGCCCTCGAATCAACGTGTTGAACTGGCCGTCGAAGAGGGCCGGCAGCGCGCCCATATCGAGCGGAGAATGGTGGATGCGAACGGCCTCTCCGGAGAGGGAAATCGTCTCTTCCACGAGCCGCTTCCGCGCTTCACGCTCAGCCGCCAGAACGGCCCGGGCGTTGTCAGAATAACGCATGCGAACAAAATAGAAGCCGGTTCGGCCGTCGGGATAGCGCACGGTCCGTTCCGGGCGACTCACAACGAACTTGGGATCCCGTGTCGCGCTTTGGTAATTCTGTGGCGTCATCACGAAGAGATCCCTGCTCCTAAGCGGGGTCTGGAGGAGCAGGTAATTGCCGAGGCCTCCCATGCTGACCCTCTTGCGCTGGTCTGCGCCAAAGAAGAAGTCGAGAAAGGTCTCCGGGTTGTTCGCCCAGTCGTCCGCGAGATAGACGTGCGTGTCCGGCCCACGCGCCAGCTCTTCGCGGATCACCTCGACCACCTGCTGCGCGCCGTACTGCATCCCGTACAGTCCGTAATCGGAATACCACGTGGGTCCGTCCACAAGCGCCGTTTGTGTCAGATTCGCAGTCGCGATGCTCAGGGAGCCCGCACACGCCAACGCAGTCAGGTGAAACGGCACGACCCGACGTGCCCAATGGTAGAGCTGGTCGATCCCGACCAGCGCGAGGAGCGTGACAGGCACCACCATGGCCAGCAGGCGAAGGATCTGAATCTCCGCCGCGGCGCCGGCAAAGGGAACTCCAAAAAGCGTCAAGAGGACCGCGCGGTGCACGGAAGATCGTCCGAAATTCCAAAGACAGACAAGCACGCCGAGGAGAACGAAAGGAAGAAAGGAGAGCGGGACATAGGCCATGCCCTTCATCCGATGACGGATGAACTCCGCGTCAGACGGCCAAAACCAGTAGCTCGTCCGAAACCCGGCGAAATAGTTTCGGTCGAACAGGGCGAGCTTCTTGCCAAGCGGAATCGGATGGGTCCAGTAGGAGTTGAGGACGACCAACTGCTCCCGGACGACACCGGGATGGAGGACCCGATACCGAATGTAAGGGGCGGCCAGCAGGACCGCGAACAGGACCGCACCAAGAAGCAGTGGCCGGCGCTGGCGAAGGTGGTATCGGAGGTCGGAAACAAACAAGAGCAGGCCACTCACCAGCATGACCCCCTGGCCCGCTGTGTAGGCATAGAAGGTCGCGGCGCCGAAGAAGAGAGCGGCAAAGATGTAACCCGGCGACCGGAACCGGTACAGAAGATAGGTCCAGACAAAACAGGCAAAGAAGGAGGCCATCATGGCGCTCTCGAAGGCCAGCCGCGAATGAAGAAAAAAGACGGGCATGACGGCGAGGACCAAAGGAGCGGCCCACCAGAACCGATTTCGTAGCCCGGTTCGAAGCGCCAGGGCAGCCCCGATCGCGCCGAGCAAAGTGACCGCGACGGACGTCGCCCGGACCACGAAAACCGACTTGCCAAAGAGCCAGACTGTGCCAACGTGGATGTAGACCGAGAGGCTCATGGCCCAACGGTCGACGTTGAGGAAGTAGGGCGGCAGGAAGGTCCCCGTGTGATCGCGGAACCCGTTGTGGAGGAGCTGATCCGCAAGGTTGGCATGCAGGGCTTCGTCGCAAAAGAAGAAAATGGGGAATCGCGTGAGACCCACGAGCCGACTCGCGACGTAGACGAGAATCGCGAAGAGGAACAGGCCGGTCTCGAGCCGCTTGAATGGCTCGGCGGGGCCTCGCAGGCTGCCAGTCAGCTTTCCGGCTGAGCTGTCCGACTCGGGCTGCTCTCCGCCGCACCTGGCAGGTCTGAATTCGTTTGGCAAGTCGCTCGGACATTTTACAGTAGTCCGTCGTTGAGCCGGAATTCCGACGCGCGGATCTCTGCGGTTCGGAGAGGGCAGGCAGGCCGCAACCTGGACGCCCGATCAGACCTCCGCGCGAGCGAGCCGCAGGGCGATCCCGCCCGCGAGCACCGGAAACCGTTCGATTTTTCTTTCGAGCGTGACGAGCGATCGCGGAGGGCTTTTGACGAACGGCGGGATGAGAAAGAGAAACGACTGCTCCTCGCAGAACCATCCCAGGGCTCGGCCCTGATCAAGAAAGCGGGCAGGCCTGAAGTTGCGCTCTCCGCGCTTGAAGGCCTGGCCAACGAAAACGTAGGGATTGCGCCAGTTCGGCTCGATCGCGAGCCACCGGGTGTCCTGGTTGGCCACCCGCGACACGGACTCCAGCACTCTGGCCTCGTCCGCAACGTGATGCAGGAGATCGTTGGAAAGGATCCAAGGGAGCTCGTCATGCCGAGAGAAGAGGCTGTCGACCTGCTCGGCCGATGAGATCTCAAAGGAAAGGTTTCGAAGGCCGCGGTCCTTCGCTGCTTGTTCGGAAAACTCGACATAGCTGCGCTGCGGTTCGATGCCGACAAAACGGAGATCGGGGCGAGCAGTGGCCAAAGCAATCAGAAGGTCGCCGACCCCTGATCCGAGCTCGAGGACATGTTGTCCGGAGGAAGCGCTCTCGAGAAATTTCTCCACGAAGAGCGCGCGACGGCGCGTCAGCCAGCAATCTCGCTCCTGCGCGTACTCGGCAGGTCGATCGTCCCAAACCGCGTTCCACATTAGAGCTCGCCACCAAGTCCCGGCGCGCCTCACACCGACACGAGATGGCTCCGGCGACCCGGACTCGCGCCGAATCCTTTCACGGAAGACCGCGAGATGGTAGACTCTAGTCAGGTTGCTCGTCTTCCGCCCAGCCGTGCATTGAGCTCCTCTTTCGAATCTGACTTTCCAGCCTCTCTTCGCCTGACGCGCAGAAGAGCGCGCGCGATCTTGGCCCTGCTTCTCCTGGGCGGAGCCTTTCTCCGGTTCCAGGGCCTGACCTGGGACGCCTCCCACCATCTGCATCCGGACGAGCGCCACAC
>JBOGJN010000471.1:0-5167 GCA_050745445.1 Thermoanaerobaculia bacterium | reverse complement strand
GGCCCGGTGACCGCCCGGAAGCTGCGCGAGGCCGGGATCGAGAGGCTCGTGGACGTACGAACGGCCGACCCCGAAGTCTTGAAGCGCGCCGTCGGCAGTTACGCCGAGGCGCTGCGGCAGCTCGCCTTCGGTGTCGATGAGAGATCCGTCAACCCGAGCCGCGAGAGAAAGTCGATCGGCTGCGAGGAGACCTACGCGCAGGATCTGGACGATCTCGAGACAATCCAACGCGAGGTCGAGTCCCTGGCGCGCCACGCCGCGGAGATCCTCGAGCGCAAGAGGCTTTTTGCCCGGACGGTGACATTGAAACTTCGCTATGCGACCTTCGAGACGATCACCCGCAGCGAAACGCGTCTTCCAGCCACGCACGCGGCCGAAGAGCTCGCCCGGCGGGCCGTGGCCCTGCTGGAGAAGACAGAGGCCGGACGCCGTCCTGTGCGCCTGCTCGGCGTCTCGATGCACGGACTCTCGGACTCCGCCGATCGCCCCACGGCGAGGCAGCCCCGGCCCGGGCAACTGCCGCTCCCCGTCCCGTGAGCCGCGTCCCCGCCTGGTCGCTTCCCGAGACACCGCCACGATCGCCGCGGCCTGGGTGTACCGCGAGCGCTAGCGAGGCGCCGAGCGTGCTTGCACCTTGATCGCTATTGGTGCTCTAATGAGCACTTATGGTGATCGGCTGGTCTTCTCCCTTCGGCGGGGCAACCCGGACTCGTGTGCTGCTGGCTCTGCAGCTCTTGAGCGATAGCTACCCGCGAGAGCTCGCCCGCGTCCTGGACGCTCCGATTTCCGGTGTGCTCAAGGCACTCCGAAGCCTGGAGCTCGACGGTCTCGTTGCTGGACGGACGATGGGAAGAATGCGGTTCTTTCGAATCAACCCCAGCTACTTCGCCGTAGCTCCGCTTCGAGAGTACCTTGAGCAACTGACCCTCCCCGAAGAGGAACTCCGTAAACGCGTCTCGCAGCTCCGACGCAGGCCCAGGCGAACAGGAAAGCGCTTCTGAGACTGACCCATCGCTCGAGCCCGCTTCAAGTGGCCTCTTCAGTCGCCGGTGCCCTACAGCGCGAGGGTGTGCGCGCCGTCCTCACGGGAGGCGCCTGCGCTTCAATTTATACACGCGGAGCCTACCAGTCGGTCGACCTCGACTTTGTCCTTCAGGGTCCCATCCCTCCGGAGTCTCTCGACCGAGCGATGAAGACGATAGGCTTCGCACGCCATGGAAATCAGTACTTCCATGCAAGCGCGCGCTTCTACGTAGAGTTCCCTCCGGGACCTCTCGGTATCGGCAGCGACTACGACATTCGACCGGTCGCCCGCCGAATCGGCCGGATAGGCCTTCTCCTTCTGTCAGCGACCGATTCCTGCCGCGATCGCCTCGCTGCATACCTTCATTGGGACGACCGACAGGCCCTGGAGACGGCGATCGCCATCGCGCTACGCAGCCGAATCAATCTGGCTGCCATTCGTGATTGGAGCGTCCGGGAGGGCGCGCTGGCCAAGTTCGAGAAGTTTCTTGCCGGCCTCAAGAGAGCGCGCGGACGACGACGCCAGGAGCGCAGACGCCGGCGCTGAACCGCGAATGAGCGGCGCCCGTCAGTGCGGCGGTCTGGCGAGCGGGGCGCGGCGCTGGTACATCTGGTAGATGTGGTGCGCCTCGTGGTGCGCCATGTACTCCATCGCGAAGTGCACGTCGTAGTGCGGGTACTCGGGGTGCCGGCCCGCCCGGTGCCAGTCCGCGGGTGAGAGCCTCTCCAAGCGCAAAATCAGGCGTCGCCGGCCCGACAGGAGCTCCGCAAGCGACTTTTCGGCTGGAAGAGCCACCACCCCCGGGAACTCCGAATCGCCCTCCGGCTCGTAGGAGACGATCTCGGGATCTTCCTTCGCGAGCAGGGCATCGAGCCGCTTCTCGAAGACCTGCTGGACCCGCAAGAGGTGGCAAACGAGCTCCTTCAACGACCATTTCTCCGGGATCGTTCTCTTCGCGAGCGCTTCTTCCTCGAGGCCGGAGGTCAGGCGCCTGACGTCTTCGGCCTGCTGCCGCAGACGGTCCGCGATACGGTGATGAGCCCGTTGCTTGTCCGAAGAAGCGGTCTCGCTCATGGGCGAATCATATCGCTCGCCTCGCCACGCTGGCGGGACCTCGGCGCCTGTACCCTAACGCGTCTGCTGAAAAAGCAGAATCGCCGAGACGGCCAGACCGATCACAACGACGGCGACGCGGGCCTTCTCGCGGCCGATCGAGCGGGCAAAACGCGCCCCCGCGTAGCCGCCGGCGACCGAGCCCGCAATCATGACGAGCGCCGCCGGCCAGTCCACGGCGCCTCTCAGGATGAAGTAACCCGCTGCGACGCCGTTCATACACATCGCGAAGAAGTTCTTGATGCCGTTGGCGGCGTGGATGTCGGAAAGGCCCAGGAACCCCAGGACCGCGAGCATCAGGATGCCGATCCCGGCGCCAAAGTACCCTCCATAGAGCCCCACGCCGAACTGAAAAAGCCAGGCGAGGGTCAGCCGGCCCGACGTGCGCGTGGCTGCGTGCGGTCCGCCGGTCCACTGCGTCACGATCCCTTGCAGCATGAAGAGGACCGTCGCAAAAAGAATCAGAAAGGGCGCAAGATGCTCGAAGGCCTTCACCGGTGTCTGAAGCAGAAGAACCGCCCCGAGCGCGCCCCCGAAGAGGCTCGGCAGAATGAGGGTCTTTAGCCACCCCCGGTGCGCGGCCACCTCCCGCCGGTAACCGAAGAGGCTCGCCGCGCCCCCTGGCCAGAGCGCGACCGTGGAGGTGGCGTTGGCCGTGATCGCGGGTGCTCCCAGAAGGAGGAGCGTCGGGAAGGTCAGGATCGTCCCGCCCCCCGCCATCGCGTTCATGACGCCGGCGCCGGCCGAGGAGGCGATGAGAGCAAGGATCTGGCCGGCGGTCATAGAGGCTGCCGAATTCTAAGGGACGGGCCGGGACGAACGGCCGAGAACCGAGGAAAGGAAGGCCCGGCTTGCGATCAGCGCTTCTCGATCGGAACGAAGGCGCGTTCCGCGGCTCCCGTGTAGACCTGGCGCGGGCGGGCGATCTTCTGCTCGGTGTCGAGCAACATCTCCTCCCACTGCGCGATCCAGCCCGAGGTGCGCGGGATGGCAAAGAGCACCGTGAACGCAGCCGTCGGGATGCCGATCGCCTGATAGATCATCCCCGAGTAGAAGTCCACGTTCGGGTAGAGCTTGCGCTTCACGAAGTACTCGTCCTCGAGCGCGATTCTCTCCAGCTCCAAAGCGATGTCCAGAAGCGGGTTTCTCCCGGTGAGCTCGAAGACCTCGTCGGCGATCCTCTTGATGATCCGGGCACGCGGATCGTAGTTCTTGTAAACGCGGTGCCCGAAGCCCATCAGGCGCTTCTCGCCCTTCCCGTCCTTGACCTCTTTGATGAACGCCGGCACGCGGCTCTTCGAGCCAATCTCGTTCAACATCTTCAAGACCTCTTCGTTGGCCCCTCCGTGGAGCGGGCCGTAGAGGGCCGCGGCGGCGCCGGCGACGGCGGAGTACGGGTCGGTGTGGGAGGACCCGATCCCCCGCATGACGTGCGTGCCGCAGTTCTGCTCGTGGTCGGCGTGCAGAATGAAGAGGACATCGAGCGCCTTGACCAGGACCGGGTCCGGCTTGTAATGCGCCGCCGGCATCTTGAAGAGCATGTTCAAGAAGTTCTCGGTGTAGGAGAGATCGTTGTCTGGGTAGACGTAGGGCATGCCGAGGTTGTGGCGGTAGGCGAAGGCCGCCAGTGTGGGCACCTTGGCGATCAGGCGGTAGGTCTGCTTGGTCCGCGAGGCGGGATCGTGGATGTTGTGCGCGTCGGGGTAGAACGTGGACATCGCGCCGACGGTCGCGATCAGCATCCCCATGGGATGGGCGTCGTAGTTGAAGGCGTCCATGAGTTTTTTGAGAGACTCATGGATCATGGTGTGAAACGTGACCTGGTGGATCCACTCCTCGTACTGTGTCCTGTTCGGAAGCTCGCCGTAGAGCAGGAGGTAGGCGACCTCGAGGTACGTGCAGTTGCCCGCGAGCTGTTCGATCGGATAGCCGCGGTACCGGAGGATTCCCCTGTCCCCGTCGATGAAGGTGATCTGGCTCCTGCAGGAAGCCGTGTTCAGGAACGCCGGATCGTAGGACATCAGGCCGAAGTCTTGCGCGTCCATCTTGATCTGGCGCAGGTCGAGCGCCCGGATCGTTCCGTCGGCAATCGGAATCTCGTAGGATTTGCCGGTACGCTGATCCGTGATGGTCAGAGCGTCCCGTGAGGCCTCCGGAGAGGACTTCGACGCCTGCGTTTTCTTCGCTTCTGCAGTTTCCATCGGAGGCTCCCCCCGGGTGCCCTCATTATAGTGAGCGTCCGATCCGGAAGAACCCGATCGTTACGATAATCTCGAACTATGCAGAGCCTGCAGAATCGCTACGCCCCAAACAACCGCTGCTTCGGCTGCGGGCCGGCCAACGAAAAGGGGCTGAGGATCAAGAGCTTTGTCGAGGGCTCCGAAGTCGTCTGCGACTGGCGGCCGGAGCCGCATCACCTCGCCTTCGACGGGATCTTGAACGGCGGCATCTGCGGCGCCCTGCTCGACTGCCACAGCAACTGGGCGGCCGCCTACCAACTGATGAAAGAGTCAGGCGCTCCGTCGCCTCCCTGCACGGTCACGGCCGAGTTTCACGTCAAGTTGAAACGGGTCACTCCCATGGATGTCCCGCTGCATTTGAAGGCGCGCGTCGTCGAGTCTTCGGAGGATCGAGCCGTGGTCGAGGCAGAGCTCTCCGCTGCGGGCCAGGTCACCGCCACCTGCCGCGGCACCTTCGTGGTGGTCCGAGAGGGGCATCCGGCCTATCACCGCTGGTAGCGACCCGGCAGGAACACAGGCTCACGGCTCTCTACGGAGAAGTCGAAGGAAGACCCGCTCTCCTCGCTCGCCGCCTCGGAGACATGTCTCGCGCGGCCGGCGTGCCAACCGTTAGTGCAGATTTGAGCGAGGGGGTGCTAGGAAGCCTTGCGGCGCAGCAAACCTCTCGCCCAGAGGAAGTCGGACAGGATTTCGTTGAATTCCTGCGGCCGATCCACCATCAGGAAGTGGCCGACCCCCTCAAGCACCCGGTACTCGAGGTAGGGGCAAACCCGCCGGACATACTCCTCGT
>JBOGJN010000470.1:0-1750 GCA_050745445.1 Thermoanaerobaculia bacterium | reverse complement strand
TAACCGAGATCGCCGAAGCATTCCTGGAGGTGCAGCGGCACCGGATAGAAGACCGCCGTCGCGATCCCATCCTGACCGAGGCGCGCCCGAACGGCGTTGCGGTTTGCCACGCGCACGATGTACTGGTGGTACACATGCCGGCGGCCGGGGGCTTCGGCCGGCAATGTCACACGCCCTGCGCGAGCGGCCTTCGCGAGCAATGCTCCGTAATGCGCCGCGATCGTGCGCCGCCTCTCGTTCCAGCCGGCAAGCCTCGGAAGCTTGGCCTGGAGCACCGCGGCCTGGATCGCGTCCATGCGGAAGTTTCCGCCCACGCGGTCATGGTGGTACTGAGCGGTAGATCCATGGACTCGCAGGCTCTTCACCGCCGCGGCGAGCCCGTCGTCATTGGTCGTTACAGCCCCCGCGTCCCCCGCCGCGGCCAGGTTCTTCGTCGGATAGAAGGAGAATGCGCCTGCCAGACCCATCGTCCCGGCAGGCTGGTCTTTGTATCTCGCCGCCACCGCCTGGCACGCATCCTCGATGATTGGGATCCCGCGGCGCTTGCCGATCTCCAGGATCGGATCCATGTCCGCGCACTGCCCGTAGAGGTCCACGGGCTCGATCGCCTTCGTACGAGGCGTGATCGCCGCCTCGAGCTTCGAGGGGTCGAGGTTGAAGGTCGCCGACTCGATGTCCACGAAGACAGGCTTCGCCCTCAGCCGCACGGCGGCGCTCGCCGAGGCGAAAAAGCTGAAGGCCGACGTGATGACTTCATCCCCGGGCCCGACGTCGAGCGCCATGAGCAGAACGAGCAGCGCGTCGGTTCCCGAGGTCACGCCGATCGCGTGCGCGACACCGATCTCCGCGGCAAAGGCCTTCTCGAAGGCCTCGTTGGCCGGCCCCATCACGAAACGCCCCGAGGCAAAGACTTCCTCGACACGCGAGGCGATCTCCCGCTTCAGCTCCTTGTCGTAGCGGGTCAGATCGAGAATCGGGATCGGTTTCCAGGGCGCCATGAAGGCGCGATTCTATCCGCGCCGCAGCGCTCTAGCTCCCGTAGCGGCCTCTTTCGCTGTCCGATGGGCCGGTGCGGCAACTCACGAAACAGCGGAGAGCCACGGAAGAGCCTTTGACTCTCCGTCCGTCCGGCCATAGACTTTCGTTTAGCAAGAGGACACATCAAATGCCGGCGAACCCGCCCTTCGCGGCGGCCGTTTCCTTCTCCGGCCGGCGCCCGGCATCTCCTGGTGTGTTTGGGGCGTTGTCTCCTATCTTGCGAGGCTTCCGTTCGTCATTCGAACGCACGGCGGTTCTGGCGGTTATCACGATCTGCATCTTCGCCGCGACTGCGACGGCGCAGACCTACGAGATTCTAGCGTCTTTCAATAGTCCAGGCGTGGGCCCCTCCGGGAGCCTAATCCAGGGCACAGACGGAAACCTCTACGGGACAACCGAAAGTGGCGGCGCTGGCGCCGGCGGCACGATCTTCAAGATCGACACCAATGGCTCAACGCTCACTACGCTACATAGCTTCGCCTATTCCGACGGAGCAAGCCCCCACGCCTTGATCCAAGCCACCGACGGAAACCTGTACGGAACGACCCTGCAGGGCGGTGCGAACGGACAAGGAACGATCTTCAAGATCGACACCAATGGCACGACACTCACCACGCTGCACAACTTTGTTAACAGCGACGGTGCGAACCCCACCGCGGGCTTGATCCAGGGCACGGACGAAAACCTCTACGGAACGACCCAAGGTGGCGGC
>JBOGJN010000469.1:0-1600 GCA_050745445.1 Thermoanaerobaculia bacterium | reverse complement strand
ACCTCGATCTTGATCTTGGGGAGGAAGTCCACGGTGTACTCGCCGCCGCGATAGAGCTCCGTGTGCCCCTTCTGCCTGCCGAAGCCCCGGACCTCGGAGACCGTCATGCCGATGACGCCGATGCCCGTCAGGGCCTCTTTCACGTCGTCGAGCTTGAACGGTTTGATAATGGCCTCGATCTTTTTCATGAAGTCCTCCCGGGGCGCCTTGGTTTGCACCTGCCGTGCCGGGTGACTCTACTCTTCGAGGGCGAGAGAAATCAACGGCTTGAGGGCTGAACGGGCGGGATCTCTGAAGCAACATCTGCCCATTTGGTAGGCAGATGCCGAAAACTGCCTCGGCACTAGGCAGAGGCCGGGTTGGAAGCGATTATCGCGTCAGCCGCGCCAGACGGTCTCTTCCGTTGCACGACGTGACTTGAGACTCGAGTCCGTCTCAGCAGGTCGCGGCAGTGCGGCCTCGAGGGCGCTCCAGACATTCCGAAGATCGGGGCTCTTCTCGGCCGGAAACACGCCAGGAATGGCGGGGGGGCTCTCCATGGTGAAAGTGCCGGAACAGACGATCACGGGCACCTTCCATCCGCGCCCGTCCATCTGCCCGAGGAAGCCCATGCCGTCGAGATGGGGCATCCGGAGGTCGAGCACGATGACGTCCGGCCGCACCCGGTCAAGGGCGGCCAATGCGTCAAGTCCGTCCGCCTCCTCGAAGACTTCGAAGGTCCGCTCGAAGCCCATCCGGTAGAGAGCCCGCCAGGCCGGGTCGTCGTCCACCACGAGCATTTTCATCATGAGCATCACCTCCCGCGCGCCAGATCTGCAATCTTGGGGCCCAGGATGGGGGTGTTCATTGACGCCCACTTACGGGGAGGGTGTCAGCGTCGAACGTCACGGACATGACAGCAGGCCGTGACACCGTCGAGAACCGAACGCTAGCCCTGGTCGCGCCGTTGGGGAATGTTGTGGCGCCGCATCTTGGAGTACAGCGTGGGACGGCGAAGGCCCAGGATGGCCGACGCCGCCTGCTTGTTCCACCCCGTGGACTCGAGCGCGCGCACGATGGAGAGACGCTCGATCTCCTCGAGCGAGCCGGCGGGCGGGATCGCGGTCAAGAGCGGCGTGCCGGCATTGAGGGCTTCAGGCAGGTCGGCCGGCGTCACCTGCCGCCCGCGGGCGACGAGCACGGCGCGCTCGATGACGTGTTCGAGCTCGCGCACGTTGCCGGGCCACGGGTAGGACAGGAGCCGCCTGAAAGCCTCGGGGTCTATCCCCTCCACGGGCCGGTTGTGCTTGAGCCGGAAGCGCTCGAGGAAGCCCTTCACGAGGAGGGGGATGTCGTGGGTCTTCCCGCGGAGCGGCGGCAGCTCCACTGTTACGGTGTTGATGCGGAAGTAGAGGTCCTGCCTCAGCGAGCCGTCGCGAACCGCCGCCTCGGGGTCACGGTTCGTCGAAGTGATGAGCCGGAAATCCACGGGCACGGTCCGGCTGCCGCCGAGACGCCGCACGCTGCGGTCCTCCAGCACGCGCAGGAGCTTGGCCTGGAGGTCGGGCGGCATCTCGGTGATCTCGTCGAGGAGGAGCGAGCCCTTGTGGGCTTCCTCGAG
>JBOGJN010000468.1:0-1025 GCA_050745445.1 Thermoanaerobaculia bacterium | reverse complement strand
GTCCGGGGGTTCCGCCCTGTTTCGCAACGACGGCTCTGGTGCCTTTCAGCGAGTCGAGGGAGCCTTTCCGCCGGCACGGGACGCCGAGGCCGTGGACATCGATGGAGACGGGGACTTGGACTTGATCCTCGTCACGGCCGAGGGACAAGCCCTGCTTCTCGAAAATCGCGGCGGCAACGCCAACGGCTGGGTGGACGTGACCCTGGAGGGCCTGCCGACCGGCTCCGCCAAAGTCAACCGATACGGCTACGGCTCGGAGGTGGAGGTCAAGGCGGCCGAGCTGTACGTTTTCCGCACGGTCCGCAGACCCGTGACGCACGTGGGTCTGGGCGCCGCGCGCAAGGCGGATGTCCTGCGGATCCTCTGGACAAATGGCATCCCGCAGAACGCGCTCGACCCGCCGGTCAAGACTCTCGTGCGAGAAGTTCAGCAGCTGAAGGGCTCGTGTCCGTTCGTTTACGCCTATGACGGAGGGCGCTGGAGCTTCCTCACGGACGCGCTCGGGGCAAGTCCGGTCGGCCTTCTTTACGACGGCGTGCACCAGGCGCCGGCGAACACGCGGGAGTGGCTGGTCGTGCCGGGCTTCCTCCTGCGCCCGGCGGGTAGCAAGCTCCTTCTGGATTTCACCGAGGAGCTTTGGGAGACGGCTTATTTCGATCTGGCCGAGCTTGCGGCCGTGGACCATCCGGAAGGCGTCGAGATCGTCTCCAACGAAAAGATGGTGCCGCCTCCCTTCCCGGCCAAGGCCCTCTTCACGGTTGCGCATCCCCGCACACCGCGGGCCTTCGATGAGACGGGGCGCGACCGCACCGAGGAGATCGCGCAGAAGGACGGCCGGTACCTCGGAGGGTTTCTTCCGACGCGGTATCAGGGAATCGTCGCGCCGCACGATCTGGTGTTGGAGCTGCCGGAGGCGCGCCGGGGCCACAGGATCATGCTCTACCTGACCGGTTGGATCTTCTACAGCGACACCTCGATCAACGTCTCGCTCTCCCAGGGGAAGGTGGAGAAGCCGTTTGGCCCGG
>JBOGJN010000467.1:0-3142 GCA_050745445.1 Thermoanaerobaculia bacterium | reverse complement strand
AATACTCCACATGCGCCGTGTTGATCGTGATCCCACGCGCCTTCTCCTCCGGCGCATTGTCAATCTGATCGTATAACTTCGCCTGCGCTAACCCCTTCTTCGATAACACCAGCGTAATCGCCGAGGTCAACGTCGTCTTCCCGTGATCCACATGCCCAATGGTGCCAACGTTCACATGAGGCTTCGAACGATCGAATTTCTCTTTAGCCATCTCTCCTCACCCAATCCTCAATTTCGAATTTCGAAATTACTTCGATCCCACCTTCGCGATGATCTCTTCCGACACGGACTTGGGGACTTCGTCGTAGATTGCGAACTGCATCGTGTAGTTGCCACGCCCCTGCGTCATCGAACGCAGGTTCGTCGAGTAGCCAAACATTTCGGACAGGGGCACGCGTGCCGTGATGACCTGAACGCCCGCACGCGGCTCCATGTGCTTGATGTGGCCACGGCGCGCGTTCAGATCGCCGATCACGTCCCCCATGTAGTCCTCCGGGACGACGGCCTCGACGTCCATGATCGGCTCCTTGATGATGGGCCTCGCCTTCTTGGCCGCGTCCTGGTAAGCCATCGAACCCGCGATCTTGAAGGCCATTTCGGAGGAGTCCACGTCATGGTAGGAGCCATCGTAGAGCTCCACATGCACGCCGGTGGTCGGATACCCCGCGAGCACGCCGGTCTCCATGGCTTCCTTGATCCCCTGTTCGATCGGCTTGATGAACTCCTTCGGGATCGTGCCGCCGGTGATCTCGTTGTCGAAGACGAAGTCGTGTCCGGGCTCGGCCGGTTTGATCCGGATCTTGCAGTGCCCGTACTGTCCGCGTCCGCCCGACTGGCGCACGAACCGGCCTTCGCTCTGCGCTTCGCGCGTGATCGCCTCGCGGTAGGCGACCTGCGGCTTGCCGATGTTGGCGCCCACGCCGAACTCGCGCACCATCCGGTCCGTGATGATCTCCAGATGCAGCTCCCCCATCCCACGGATGATGGTCTGACCCGTCTCCCTGTCGGTGTGAACCTTGAAGGTCGGGTCTTCCTGCATGAGCTTCGCCAGCGCCATGCCCATCTTCTCCTGGTCGGCTTTGGTCTTGGGCTCGATCGCCACCGCGATGACAGGTTCGGGGAAGTTCATCGCCTCGAGAATCACCGGGGCGTTCTTGTCGCAGATCGTGTCACCGGTGGAGACGTTCTTCAGCCCCACGGCCGCCGCGATGTCTCCGGCCCAGACCTCCTTGATCTCCTCGCGCTTGTTGGCATGCATCTTCAGGAGACGGCCAACCCGCTCGTTGGAGTCTCTCGTGGCGTTGTAGACGGAGGAGCCCGAGGAAAGACCGCCCGAGTAAACGCGGAAGAAGGCGAGCTGCCCGACAAACGGGTCCGTCATGATCTTGAAGACCAGCGCCGAGAACGGCGCGTCGTCCTTCGCCTCGCGAATGAGCTCCGCGCCAACGTCGTCATGCCCTTTCATCGGAGGCACATCCAGCGGCGAGGGAAGGTAATCCACGACCGCGTCGAGCAGTTGCTGGATGCCCTTGTTCTTGAACGCGGCGCCGCAGACCACCGGCTGGGTGTGTCCCGCCATTGTGGCGCGGCGCAGGGCATCCCGGATCTCCTGCGCCTCGACCTTGCCTCCGTGGAGGTACTTTTCCAGCAGCGTGTCGTCGGTCTCGGCGACGGTCTCGATCAGTTTCTCACGAGACTTCTCGGCCTCCGCACGCAGGTCGGCCGGGATCTCGACCACGTCGAACTCCGACCCCAGGTTCTCGTCCTGGAATTCGATCGCCTTCATCCCCACCAGGTCGATGACGCCTCGGTGCGCGCCTTCCGTCCCCCACGGGATCTGGACCGGCGCCGGTTTCGCGCTCAACTTCGTCTTCATCATCTCGACACAGCGCGGGAAATTGGCCCCCACACGGTCCATCTTGTTGACGAAGGCGATGCGAGGAACGTTGTAGCGGTTGGCCTGACGCCAGACCGTCTCCGACTGGGGCTCCACACCGGCCACGGCGTCAAAGACGGCGACGGCGCCGTCCAAAACCCGGAGCGAGCGTTCGACCTCCGCCGTGAAGTCCACGTGCCCGGGCGTGTCGATGATGTTGATCCGAACAAGAGGACCGGGGGGCGCATCCGGCCCCCCCGCCGAATTCGCCTGCCAGAAGCAGGTCGTGGCGGCCGAAGTAATCGTGATGCCGCGCTCTTGCTCCTGAACCATCCAGTCCATCGTGGCCGTGCCCTCGTGGACCTCGCCCAGCTTGTAGTTGACGCCCGTGTAATAGAGGATCCGCTCGGTCGTCGTCGTCTTGCCGGCGTCGATGTGCGCCATGATCCCGATGTTCCGGGTGTCTTTCAGAGGATGTGTGCGGGGCATGTCAGTATTTCGGAATTCGGAATTCGGATTTCGGATTTGACTTTCGGATCTCGGATTTCGGATTTACCAGCGGTAATGGGCGAAAGCCTTGTTCGCCTCCGCCATCTTGTGCGTATCGTCCTTCTTCTTGACGGCGCCACCGCGCAGGTTCGCGGCGTCGAGCAACTCCGCGGCGAGCTTCTCCCGCATCGTCTTCTCGCCGCGCCCGGCCGCGTACTCGATGAGCCAGCGAATCGCGAGCGAGGTGCGCCGGTTCGGGCGGACCTCGACGGGAACCTGGTAGGTCGAGCCTCCCACGCGGCGGGACTTGACCTCCAGGGCCGGTTTCACGTTCTCGATCGCCTTCTTGAAGGTCTTCATCGGGTCGTCCTGCGTCTTCTCGGCAACGCGGTTTAAGGCCCCGTAGAGGATTCCCTCGGCCAGCGACTTCTTGCCCTTCCCCATCACCGAGTTGACGAACTTGGTGACGAGCTGCGAGTTGTAGAGAGGATCGGGCAGGCTCTCGCGTTTGGCGACGACTCGGCGTCTCGGCATGGTTAAGCCTTGGGGCGCTTGGCGCCGTACTTGGAGCGTCCCTGCGTGCGGCTGGCCACGCCGACCGCGTCGAGCGTTCCCCGAATGATGTGGTAGCGCACGCCCGGCAGATCCTTGACGCGCCCGCCGCGGATCATCACGATCGAGTGTTCCTGGAGGTTGTGGCCCACGCCGGGGATATAGGTCGTCACCTCGATGCCGTTTGTCAGCCGCACGCGCGCCACCTTGCGTAGCGCCGAGTTG
>JBOGJN010000466.1:0-2181 GCA_050745445.1 Thermoanaerobaculia bacterium | reverse complement strand
GGCTCCATCCAGTCCCGGATCTCGAGGATCTCGCGATCCCGAAGAAAAGCCACGTACTCCTTGACCCCGGCCTCGAAGCGGCGCGAGAACTCCTCGGCGCCAGCGACGGGCATCGGCTGCGGCAGCTTCGCGTTGCGTTGCTCTTCCATAGCGAGCAGAGCGTGGGAGCGCGCGAGATCCCGCTCCATGAGCGCCACTTCCTCCTGCCAGGTGTACGGGACGAGCTGGACGTTCTTCAGGTACCAGTTGTAGTTTTCGACACCCACGCCCGACGGGCCCATCTTCGAGGCCGAGCGCGATTCGAGCCACGACGCGAAGTCGTCCGTCGCCTGCCGGGCCTTCTCGACGTCGGCCGCGAGGGCGGAGAGATTGCCCGGGGAGCCGGTGAGCTGCGACGCGAGCTTCGCGAGGTCGGCGCTCTGCTGCCGGATGCTCTTCGTGCCGTAGATCCAGAGATCCCTGCCGCCGCCCGTCAGGTTGACCTTCGCCTGCGCCAGGAGCTTCGGAATCGCGCGGATTCCGGCGTCGATTTCTCCCGCGCTTTCCCGGGACAGCGGGAACCGGTAGGTCCACAGCTCGACGGCTCCAAGGGCAAACGGCCCCTCGCGGGCGGGCTGATCGCTCTCCTCCGTGAAGACCGTGACGTAGAAGGCCGGGTTGTTGGCCCAGGGCTTCAAGACCCGGTGATCGAAATCGAGGCCGTTTAGCTCCGCGCGCACGACGTGGTAGTCGGCCTGCCGCGCGACGGGCCAGCCGGAGGGGTCCATCGCCGCAAGCCGCCGGCGGAAGGTGTCGAGCTCCGTCTGCTGCGCCGCCATCGCGCCCGCGGTGTAGTCCGACACGCCGCCGACCTGCTTCGGCTTCTGGAACGATCGCCAGTCTCGGAAGAACGAGACCAGGTCCTCGTGGCGGGCACTGCGGGCAGTATCGGGCGACGCCGGACCGGCTTTCCCGCCCACCAGGGCTGCCGCCGCCAGCAGGCAAATGGTCGCCAGGAACACGGATGGATCGCGCAGGATCATGGCCGGATTCTATGCCGAGCATTCCTTGCAGCTTCCTGACATCCACCAGAGGTGCCGCGGATCTATCGTCGATCGAGGAGGTTGCGCCATGCACTCGCGCCTTCGCCTCTCCCCGACGGTTGTCCTTGCCCTGGCTGCCATGGCCGCAGGTGGATCCGCGGCCGCACAGGACGAATGGCATTGGCCGGAAAGGGGGAAGAACTTCCAGGTCCTTCCCAAGGACTTTCCCGCCAAGAAGCTCGCGGCGGTCATGACCGGTTTCACGCGGGCGCTCGGGGTTCGCTGCACCTACTGTCACGTCGGGCAGGAAGGCCAGCCGCTCGGCTCCTACGACTTCGTCTCCGATCAGAACCCGAACAAGGGCCGGGCGCTCGGCGACAAGTCGACTCCGTGATCCCGGGCCCGCCCGGATCTCGGCCCTCCGAGAGGCGGGCTACCGGCGCACGTCCTCCGACTCGACGTTACCTTCGAACGAACGTGCCGCCTCGCCTGGCGGCTTTCTGAATGGAAGTGTGTCGGTCAGGCCGAAGCTTCGGAGGTTCTTGCCACGGATTGGAGGAAGCGTTTGTAGCCGTCGCCGTTCTTGACGGAGACGGCGAAGCCGGCCGGCGAGGAGCGGCGGGCCAGGGTCGAGGGCTGGAAGAGTCGGACGACCTTGCCCTGGACGAGAAGCTGGCTACCCTTCGCGAAGCGCAGATTGACGAGCAGCTTCTCTCCGACTTCCGGTACCTTCGTCGTCCGGATGAACATGCCGCCCTGCGAGACGTTCCATGTCATTCCGGTGATCCTCGATTCCGAGGTGCCGAAATCCAGCATCACGTCCGCCCGGTACCTCGGGAACTTTCTTTGTTCCGCCATCTTGGAAAAACTCCTCGGCCTGCGACGAAACGCGATCGAAGCCTGCCAGGCCTCTCTATAAGCAAATCTCCGGCCCGGCTGCAACATATCTTGAGGGGACACTCCCTGGGGGGCTTCGGTTCCCCGGGGGTGCGCCGTGCCGTTACTATTCGTAACACACCGGACCGAGGCGATGGATCCTAGCGGCCCGCCACTACTCGTCGGCGCGGACCCGGCCGCGGCGCGCCTTGACGCGAGCGCGGCGAACCTTGGCCACCAGGCGCCGCTCGCGAGCGGCGCTGGTCGGCCTGGTCTTCTTGCG
>JBOGJN010000465.1:0-1814 GCA_050745445.1 Thermoanaerobaculia bacterium | reverse complement strand
GGTGTTGGGAGAGTCGATGGCATAGGAGTCGTCGTAATAGGGCGTGGGATGCTGGAAGGTCACGTACAGCATCCGGGGGAACTTCTCCGAGAGCCAGGCCTTCGTAAACTCCTCCCGCTGTCGTGCGCGCTCCCTCTCCCGCTCGCTCGCGTCCGATCTCAACGCAACCTTTTCGCCGAAATTGCCCGGAGCCGCGAGCTCGAAGTGGCCCTGCTCGTAGTTGACCGGGTAATAGACGGCCTGGTTTCTCTGGTAGTCGCGCGGCAAGAGGATGGTCGCGCCGATGAAGATGGGGTGCCCCCAGAATTTCGACAAAAGCGCGCTCTGGAAGCGCACGCGTTTGACGTACTCGGTGTCGGGCGGCATCTCGATGGCAGCGATCTTCTTCTCGAGCGAGAGACGCACGGTGACGCCGGCCCTGGGGTCGAGATGCATTTTTCGCGGCTCGCTGTAGAGGTTCCCGGGCGAAATCTGGAGAACCTGCCCCTCCCACTGATCCATGTGCATCTTCACGACATGGCCGTCTGCCCGGTGGAAGGTCGTGTAGATGTTCAGCATTCCCTGAACGAAGTAGTCACCCGCGGGAAGATCCGCCAGATGCTCGAGAGGATAGCCGTCCGACTGCTCGCCGATCGAGGCCCATTGCCCGGGGCGTAGTCCCTGCACGTCTTCGCCAAAAAACGGGGTCGAGCGGTATTGATCGCCCGGCTTGCCAAACTGCAGCCGCGGCTCCGGGCTCCCCTGCCGGGAGATGATGACGAAAACGCGCCCATCGGCCGGCTCGGTTCGCACGGACGCGGGAAAGGACAATTCGAAACGCAGCCGCGTGGCCGCCACGGCCGACGCCTCACCGCGAGCTGTCACGGGATGGAGAAACAGCGTGAAGACGGCCCACACGAATGGCCGCGCGCGGCGGCAGGCCTCGCGGTCGGTATTCATCCCTCACCCTCCTCGAGACCGGGATCCTACGAGTTGCCCGAGCGCATGGCGAGCCGTTCGAGGGCCCGGGCGCGTCTGACCCCGTCGACGATCACCTTTGCATAATACCGGCTCATCCCGCCGCGAACTTCCGGCGCCACGCGGGATGGATCCAGGGCCGCATCGGTCGGCAGGCGGGCAAAGACGTCCATTCCTCCGCTCGACACGAGCGGCCGCACCCAGGCGAGGGGTTCGCTTCCCACGTCGGTGACCGCCGCCCGGAGGAGCAACCCCTGGCTGTCAAAGGCGACCCCGATCCCCACCGGACCATGCTCCGACGGCATCCAGAGAAAAACGACGGAACCGATGAGGCTACCCTTCTCGTCCCGGCCGACGTAGACCTTGACATCCTCCTCGCTCGGAGTCCAACCGGTGGTCCTCCGGATGGCGGCGCCGTCCGGCCCGCTGATCATGAGTTGCCTCTCGAAGAAACGCGTCGCCCCGGGCAGGCTCTGTTTCAGAAAATCTCCCTTCCGAACAAGCTCCACATTCGGAGTCAGGTGAGCGAGCGCCGCGGCGGCGCACAGGAAGGCGGCAGCGGCCAGCGACGACCTACGCATGTCTTGCATCCTTTCTCAAGAACCAGCATTGAAGAAGCGCCACAGTCAGAACGATCGCGTAGCAGAGACCCATCGCAAAGCCTCCGGCGACGGCGAGGCCTCCAAAGAAGACCCCCGCCTGCGGAAATAGGTGTGCGCCCCAAAGCCCCGCAAAGTCCGCGAACGGTGCCGCAAAGGCGAGCAAGATGAGAAGGACACGCCTCCCCGGACCCATCCTCAAGCCGAGGACGATGACCGCCAGAAATGCCGCGGTCATAGCGTAAACAGGGACATGGA
>JBOGJN010000464.1:0-1099 GCA_050745445.1 Thermoanaerobaculia bacterium | reverse complement strand
GGGCCTCCTCGAATCCTCATTCTCGCATGCGAAGGAGTAGAATCGCCATCCTCGGGGGGAACATGTTCGGCTCGATTGGTATGCCCGAATTGATACTGATCTTCATGGTGGCTCTTCTCGTCTTCGGGCCGAAGAAGCTGCCGGAGATCGGCAAGTCCCTCGGAAAGGGCCTGGCGGAGTTCAAGAAGGCCTCCGAGGAGCTCAAGAAGACCATCGAGGACGAGGTCGAGGCGAGCAAGCGCGAAACGGCCTCCGTGCGCGAGAGCGTGGCCGAGACAGCCAGGCTCATCGCCGCGCCGGAGAGCGTGCCACGCTCCGGCTCTTCGGCGGCCGCGCAAGAGCCGGCAGCAGCCGCCCCGGCACCGGAAGCCGAGCCTGACCCGCGTCCCGCTCCCCCGGCTTGAGCAAGCTGCTTCCCGGCTGGCTCGTCGGGGCTCCGGGCCCCCCGCCAGAGGGCGAGGACGAGCTGCCCCGGATGGGGTTCTTCGAGCACCTGGAGGAATTCCGCAAGCGTCTGATCGTCTGCCTGGTCTCGATCCTCCTGATCTTCTTCGCGGCCTGGAGCTGGGCGCCCGAGCTCTTCGAGTTCCTCGCCCGGCCGATCAGGCACGTCCTTCCGAAAGGGCAGAACCTCTCCTACACGACCCTGACCGAGCCCTTTCTCATGTACTTCCGCGTGTCCATGCTCGCGGCGGTGATCGCCGCCTCGCCGGTCATCCTCTGGCAGGTCTGGCTCTTCATCTCACCCGCGCTCTACAGGCGGGAGAAGAAATATGTCCTGCCGTTCGTCTCGGTCGGGTTTTTCTTCTTCATCGCCGGCTGCGCTTTCGGCTACTACGAAGCGTTTCCCCTCGTCGTCGCCTTCCTGATCGGGGTCGGCGTCAAGGGAGAGTTCAACGCGGTCATCACGATCAACGAGTACCTGTCGACGGCGACCAAGATCATCCTGGGCCTGGGCCTCGTTTTCGAGACGCCGATCCTCATCTTCTTTCTGGCGCGCATCGGGATCGTCTCGGAGAAGTGGCTGCTCGCCAGGTTCAAGTACGCGGTGCTCGTCATCTCCGTCATCGCGGCGGTCATCACGCCCACGCCCGACATC
>JBOGJN010000463.1:0-1828 GCA_050745445.1 Thermoanaerobaculia bacterium | reverse complement strand
CGAGACGACTCGGAGGCTCTCTGCCCTCACGGCCGCGATTCTGCTGGCCGCCGCCGCAGCGGCCATGGTCGGCAACACGCTCCCGGAAAGAGGGGTCCGGGAAAGAGGGGTCAGGCGTGAATAGAGGTACTATTTGGATCGCGGTCTAGAGTCTGTCGGCGAGCGCGCTGATCTTCGCGCGAAGCTCGCGAGAGCTGGCAGGAACGTAGGGGGTCAGGCGTGAATAGGGGTACTATTTGGATCGGGGTCTAGAGGCTGTCGGCGAGCGCGCTGAGCTTCGCGCGAAGCTGGCGAGAGCTGGCGAGGGAGGACTGGAATCTCCGGATGTCCCGGGAGATCGTGGACGGGTCGCGGTTGAAGAACTCCGCGGCGTCGGAATAGGGAATCCGCCCGTAGGCCCGAGCGAGATGGCCCACCATCGCGCGCGCGGCCGATGCGTCACGTCGCCGCGTCAGACCGCGAAGATAGCCGAGATCCAGCCCCTCCGCCTCCGCCACCAAGCGAGCCACCGACTCCACGCTCAGACTGCGTCGGATCAGCTCCCGATCGTCCGCCTTCTCGAGCACCCGGCGGGCAAAGCCCTCGTCTCCCTTGACGATCTGGGCGACACTGCGGACTCGGTCGTAAGGCTCCGTCTCTTCCTCTCTCATCAGCCGCCGATACCGTCGAACGGCCTCGGAACGCCTGCTGGCCAGCATCGAGAGCCCGCGATCCACGTCCAGCCACTTAGGCCCGCTCCCCCGCCGGTAATACCGGTCGCTCGACCAGGCGTACCGCTCCGGACGGTCAACGATCCCTGCTTTGAGGGGATTCTCGTGGATGTACCGCAGAAGTGCCAGGAAGTACCGATCCCTCTCCACCAGGAATGCCTTGTACCGACCCTGGAAGAGATGACCCGCCCGGCCATGGCGGCGGTTGAACGCCTGCGTGTAGGACGACTGCAACGCCAACATCACGCGAGACAGCGGCGTCTTGCCTCGCTCGAGCGCCAGGTGGAGGTGGTTGTCCATCAGACAGAAGCCGAGCAACCCGAACCCGAAGCGCTCCCGGTAGTGCGCCAGCCGCGAGAGGTACGCTTCCCGATCGGCGTCATCCCGGAAGATCGCCTTGCGCTCGTTCCCTCGGGCAATCACATGGTAGATGCCCCCGGACACCTCTAACCGCCGCCGACGGGCCACGTCAGAATAGTACCGCTATTCACGCCTGACCCCATTCACCCATGACCCCATTCACCCACCATCCACCCACCATCCCCATTCTCAAAACGCCCGGTTCAGAGTGAAGTAGAAGGAGTGGAGGCCGCCCGAGGCGCGGCCGTAGGCGATGTACACGGGCCCGATGATCGAGTTGATCGAGAGAAAGACGCTTCCGGCGTTGGTCATATTTGAGAGCGAGGCGTCCTTGCGCGAATCCCATGTGTTGCCCGCCTCGGCCGAGATGCCCACGTACATGTCTTTGACGATGAGGCCGCTCTTCGCGTTCAACCGGTAGTACAGCGCTGCAGCCCCGAGCGCGTACGTCTGGCCGCGCAGTTGATCGATCGGACGGCCCGAAAGCTTGAAGAGGCCGCCGAGCGAAAAGGTGTCGTAGTAGGGAATGGTCGTGCCCAGGCTGTCGCCCCCGTCGACCTTTAGCAGGCCGGACCAGCGTCCCAGCGTCTGCACGCCCACGATCTTGCCTTCGAACTTGTCGTACGACGACGTGGCGCCGAGGCCCGTGCGCTCTGCCCCGAAGCTCAGGCGGGTGAAGTAGCCGGACCGGGGGACGTTCACGTCATCGGCCTGATCCACGGTGAACTGCGCCCCGAGGCCGCCGAAGGAGGCCGACA
>JBOGJN010000462.1:0-15480 GCA_050745445.1 Thermoanaerobaculia bacterium | reverse complement strand
ACACCGCCCCGCCCGGTCCACGGTCACGGTGGCGGCGCTGCCCAAGGGAGCCACTTTAGAGATTGACCTAATTGCCAGGGTTCCCTCCTAGCCACAGCGTGGCTCGAGATTTGTGAGTTGTTGATTTGTGATTAACGCGGACAAGTCTTCTTCGCCCTGATCACAAATCACCAATCACGAATCGCCCGTCTTACGGCCCCAGGGCCAATCCGACCGCGGCGGCGATCCACCCGGCCACCAGGACCCGGATCGACCGGCAGTGTAACCGATCGAACCGAAGCCTCCAGGGATCGTCCGGCGCCGCGGTATCGAACGATCCGACCTTCATCCGAAAGTAGTTGAGTCTCGGGCGCAGCACCATCGCCAGATAGACGTTCGAGGCGATGGCCAGGAAGACGGCGACCCGCGAAACGATCGCATCGGTCGGCAGTCCCCCCCGGTGCTCGAGGTCGACAAAAACCGCGAGCACGAGCGCGAGCGAGAGGATGTGCTTGACAGCCTCGAAGTGGCGCAGAACCTCGCCAAAGATGTCTCCGGCGGTGTCCCGGGACGCCATCCCGCGGAAGATCACCGGCGCTGTCATCATGGCCACGAGAGTTCCACCGACCCAGAGGGCGAGCGACAACCGGACGGTCAGGGCGGCCGCAGTGAGCAATCCGCCGGAGTCTACTCAATCGCCGTCCGATCGGCCATCCGCCCGCGGACGCTGGCTCCGGCTGGCGTTGCGGGATTCGGTTCCTGCGGAGCCGGACGCTAAGATGCAAGCATGGATACGGAGTTGACCGGCGCGCTCGACGACCTCATCCTGGGCCGCGGAGTCGCCCGCGGGCGGCACAGCCTCGTCTACCAGGGCCGCGCCGTGCGAACCGAGTTCGAAGAGCGGCTGCGGGTCCACGGCTTTCGACCCATGACCGTGCGCGAGGCCGAAATCCAACCGGGGCAAAGAATCCCCGCTTTCTGCCTGCGCGGCGACATCGTGGATTTCGGCTATATCCGCTGGGAGATCTTCACGCCCCGCAGCCGCCGGAAACTCTTCGCGTCGGAGTACCGGCGGCCCGACAACCAGGAGTGGGCCATCCAATTGAACCTCTCCTCGCCGGAGTTGGTCTGGGCGAGCCCCGAGCGCAAAGAGAACCACGATGTCTCGACCGTCGTCGCGGTTCACCCGTGAGCGCCCGCCCCTCGATCGAAACCTTCCCCGTTGGGCCGCTGCAGTGCAATTGCTCGATCCTCGCGGACGAGGAAACCCGGGAAGCCATCGTCGTGGATCCGGGCGATGAGGCGGGGCGGATCCTGAAGCTGCTCGCGGAGGCACGCCTGCGGGTGGTCGCACTTCTCCACACGCATGCCCACCTCGATCACGTCACCGGGACCCGGGAGGTCGCCCTCGCCACGGGGGCGCCCATACGGCTCCATCCCGCGGACCGCCCCCTCTACGACGCCCTGCCGGAGCAGGCGGCGTTTTTCGGTCTCTCCGCGGAGATACCGAAGACGCCCGGCGCCCCGTTGTCACACGACGAGGCGATTGCGTTCGGGAGGTTTCAGATCCGCACGATCCACACGCCCGGACACACACCGGGTTCGACATGCTTTCTCCTCACCGGAGACTCTCCGTTGCTCCTCTCGGGAGACACCCTTTTCCATCGATCCATCGGGCGAACCGACCTCTGGGGAGGAGACTCTGGTCTGATCCTCTCTTCCATCCGCGAAAGGCTGTTCGGCCTGCCGGGGGACACGCCAGTCATCTGTGGCCACGGTCCGGGAACGACGATCGGGGAAGAACGCCGCTTAAATCCCTTTGCGGCGTTGTAAGAACGCAGCTCTCAGCTTTCAGCTGTCAGCTGTCAGCCGCCGTCGTCACGTCCTTCGCTGAAAGCTGATAGCTGACAGCTGACGGCTCGTCGCTATAATTGCACTGCGATGAGACTCTCGCTTCACGACAGATCGAAGCTCGTCTCCGCCTTTTGGAAGGACGGGCCTTCTCCTTGCCCGAAGCACGAGATCCCGATGCGGGCCTTCTTTGTCGAACGAGTCTACAAGCCACAGATCGTGATGGTCTGCCCCAGGGGGGAGATGTTCCGGTTCGACCAGAAGCCGAGGCAGATCGAGTTTTCCCGTCCCCATCTGAAGACCATGGTCCTGGACGCCCAGGAGCGGGAGTCCCCGGCCTGTCCGCAGGACTTCATGCCTCTGGTCGTCTACCGAACGCCCGCAAAGTTTCTGCCCGTGGGCTGGGACTACACGTTCATTTGCCCTACCTGTCTCTCCTACGGCCACTGGGTGGACACCGGACGGCCTGAAGAGGACGTCACGGCGGCCCCGAGAGTCAAGAAGGAGGCGCCGCCGTTCCACGACGAGACCATTCCCCTCGGCAGACGCATGGAGATGGCGAAAGACGGCGACCTCAAGATCAAGCTCTACGCTGCAATGGCGCAGACCGATTGCACCGCGTGCGGGTATGACTGTGAAGGCTACGCGGCCGCCCTCGCCGCCGGCACCGAGAAGGATCCCAACCTCTGCGTACCCGGTAAGGAAGAAACGGCCAACGTCGTCCACGAACTGTTGAAAGGCACGGGTCTGCCCGCGGCCGGTGGCTAACCCAACTCGTCCACTTCCCCGCCCTCTTCCGACACGGCCACCGTTTCCTGCTTCGTGACGCGACGCTCCGCAGGCGGGATTGGCAGGGAAAAGGTGAAGCGGCTTCCCTGTCGAAGATCGCTTTCCGCCCAGATCGTGCCGCCGTGCAGCTCGACCAAGGAACGCGCGAGCGCCAGGCCGATCCCCATTCCCGGATGGCGGCGCGTTGGGGATCCATCCACCTGGCGGAAGCGCTCGAACACGTGCGGGAGCTCACTCTCCGGGATTCCGATGCCGTCGTCCTCCACGCTGACGAGATAGCGCTCGGGCTCCCGATCCAGGCGGACGATGACCCGCCCGTGCCGGGGCGTGAACTTGATCGCGTTGGCGAGCAGGTTCCAGAGGACCTGCTGCAGCCGCAGGGCGTCGGCGCGAAGCAACGGCATCGGCTCGGGCAGCGGCGCAACGATCATCACGACGCCTCGGGACTCGGCCATGAGACGCACCGTGTCGAGCGACCGCTGAATGACCTCCGGGAGCGCCACGGGTTTCAATTCCAGGGCGAGCGCCCCCCGCTCGAGACGCGCCAGGTCCAGCAGGTCATCGATCAACGCCAGCAGCACACGCGCGGATTGCCGCACCTGTTTGAGGCCGCGTCGCAGCGTTTCCGGGTCCACCTTCTGCTCCTCCAGGAGGTCGGTCCACCCAACGATCGAGGTCAGCGGCGTGCGCAGCTCGTGGTTCACGTTCTGCAGGAAGTGGTCTTTCAGGCGGCTCGCCCGTCGCAACTCCTCGACGGTGCCGGCCAACGTTCCGTAAAGACGGGCGTTCTTGATCAACAGCGATGCGGCGTCCGCAAATGTCGTCAAGGCGTCGACTTCCTCGTGCCCAAACCCTGTGGGACGGTTAATCGCGACGACGACGCCCAGGGTCTTTTCCTCGGTCTTCAGGGGACAGAACATTGCGTTGTTGGCATGCAGGATCGCCTGGAACGGGCGATTCGTGTACGGATCGTGCTCCACATCGTTGGTGACGTAGACCTCTCCACTCTTGAACACCATGCCTGAAATCGACCGGCTCTCCACCGAGAGCTTCATCTGGGCGGCGATCTCCTCTGTCACGTTCCAACCGGGCCACGCGGCCTCCAGCCGGTTGGTGTTGGGGTCGTAAAGAAGGAAGTAGACGCGCTCGGCGCGCGTGAACGCCGCGATCGCTTCGCTCGACCGCGCGAGAATCTCGCGGAAGTCCGTTACGGCGTAGGACGTGCGCAGGAGAGAATGGAGCCGGCGCAGCGTCTCTACGCGCCGCTCGACCCGTTTTCCCATCCGGTCGATCGCCGCGGCCAGCCGCCCCAGTTCGTCCTGCCTGGCGCCCTGGGACAGCTCCACGGCGCGCCCCTGCCCGATCTGCTCGGCCGCCTGGACCAGCTCGGAGACGGGAGCAGAGATCCGGCGCGAGATCAACACCACAACGGCCACGACCGCCACGAGCAAGTAGACGAGGAGCAGTTCCGCCACCCGGGCGGTCAGACGCTCGACCGAGTTGCCCTGCAGGTCCGTCAGCCGCCTCTCGAGCAGGAAGACGAACACGGTCGCGGGGATCAGGAACGCCAGGAAGAAACCGAAGAGGAGCCGGGCGGCCACGCTGCGGCGCGGGTCGAGCGTGCGCCGCAGGTGCGCGAAGGCTTTCAGGGCTTTCACGAGCCGCCACCCCGCCGGGCGGTCTGCATAAGAATTGGACGCTTATTGTAGCGCGCCCCGAGGGGAAGCTGTCAGCTATCAGCCATCAGCTATCAGCCGGAGACCGGGCAGTCATTCGTGCCTAGCTGAGAGCTGAAAGCTGACGGCTGACAGCTATTCGTAACGCAGCGCTTCGATCGGATCGAGCTGCGCAGCCTTCCGGGCGGGATAGAACCCGAAAAAGACGCCGATGGCGCCCGAGAAGCCGAAGGCGAGGAGAACGGCCGGCGGCGAGAGCAGGATCGGCCAGTGGGCCTTCCAGGCGAGAAGCCGCAAGGCACCAACCCCGAGGGCGATCCCGACGATCCCTCCAGCGACCGAGAGCGTCAGGGCCTCGATCAGAAACTGCGTCAGGATGTCGCGCCCCTTGGCGCCGATGGCCATGCGGATGCCGATCTCCCGCGTGCGCTCGGTCACCGAAACGAGCATGATGTTCATGATCCCGATCCCGCCAACCAGAAGCGAGATGGACGCCGCCGAGGCGAGCAGCACCGACAGCGTGTGAGAGGTCTGGTCGGCCGTCTGGGCGATCTCCTGCTGGGACCGGATCATGAAGTCCGAGTCCTGCCCCGGCCCGATCCGGTGTCGCTGACGCAGGAGCGCCTCGATCTCCCGCTGCGCCTCGCCGACCGCCGACCGGGAAACGGCCGAAGCGGTGAACATGTCGATCTTCGTGGCCCCCTTCAAGAGCCGCATCACCGTCGTATAGGGCGCCGCGACACGGTCGTCCTGGTCCTCGCCCATGACGCTGCCGCCCTTGGTCTCGAGCACGCCGATCACGCGGAAAGGGAAGTTCTTGATCCGGACCGTCTGGCCCACCGGGTCCTGATTCTCGAAGAGGGCGTTGGCGACAGTCGAGCCGAGCACGCACACTTTCGCCGCCGCGCGGACCTCCGAGTCGCCGAAAAAGACGCCCTTCTCGACGTTCCAGGAGCGCACGAAGGGCCACTCGACACCCACTCCCTGGATGCTCGTGCCCCAGTTCAGGTTGCCCGCCACGACCTGGCCCCCCGTGCGGGAGGTGGGCGAGACGTAGGCGACGGAGGGACACTCCGCCCGGACCGCCCAGACGTCCTCTTCCGTCAACGTGGACTGGCCAGTAAAGATGCGCGCGCCAGACTGAGTCGCGACGCCGGGGAAGACCATGAGGACATTGGTCCCAAGCGCGGAGATCTGCGACTGGATCGCGGCCTGGGACCCCTGCCCCACGCCGATCATCGCGATCACGCAGGCGACCCCGATGATGATGCCGAGGGCCGTCAGCGTCGAGCGCATCTTGTTTCGCCCGATCGCCCTCAGGCCGACCTTGAGAATGGTCAGGAACTTGAGCATGGTGTAGTTCTCAGATTTCAGTTGTCAGTCGTCAGTTCCGCGAAATCCAAAATCTAGAATCCAAAGTTAGTTGTTCGTCCCCGCGATTCTTCGGCGCGTCACGGGATGATCCTCGAGCAGCTTGCCGTCGTGGAACATCACGATCCGCTTGGCGTACTGGGCGATCTCCGTCTCGTGGGTGATCACCACGGCCGTCCGGCCCTCGTCGTTCAGTTTCTGAAACACGGCCATGACCCCCTCGGAGGTCTTCGAATCGAGGTTGCCGGTCGGCTCGTCGGCCAGGACCAGCTTCGGGTCGTTGATCAGGGCCCGGGCGATCGCGACGCGCTGCTGCTGCCCCCCCGAGAGCTGGCTCGGATGACTCTCCTCTCGGTCCGCGAGCCCGACCGCGGCCAGGCAGCGGCGCGCCCTTTCCTCGCGCGCTTCGGCAGAAAGGCCGTTGCCGGAGTAGATCAGCGGCAGCTCCACGTTCTCCAGAGCCGAGGTCCTGGGCAGCAGATTGAACGCCTGGAACACGAAGCCGATCTTGCCGTTACGGATCTCCGCCCTCTGGTCGCGGTCCAGTTGCGAGACGTCCGACCCATCGAGGAAGTACCGGCCCGTGGTGGGATGATCGAGGCAGCCGACGATGTTCATGAACGTGCTCTTGCCCGAGCCCGACGGCCCCATGACCGCCACGAACTCGCCGGGCGCGATCGAGAGAGAAATGCCGTCCAGCGCACGAACCTCGACCTCCCCCATTTGATAGACCTTGACGAGGTCCTGGATCCGGATGACGTCCACGCTAAAACCGTCGCCCCGGGCCTCCCGAGGCCGGGCCTGTCGACGCCTCCGCCTTCGCCGTGACGAGGCCGATGACCACCGTGTCCCCTTCCCGAAGCTCTCCGTCCACGACCTGGGTGAAGCGCCCGTCGGTGATCCCCGCGCGAATCTCGACCGGTTTGGGGTCTCCGCGACTGGCCGAGCCGAGGGTGTAGACAGTCTGCCCTGGCCTCGCCGGGCGCGGCCGCCCTCCCGCCGTGCGGTCGAACTGCCGCATGGCCGCGGCCGGGCCCTTGTCTCCCACGCTCTTGGCCGCCCGCTCCTCTGGCGAAGCGCCCGTTGCCTTTTCCTCGGGGCGCCACCGGAGCGCGGCGTTCGGGATCCGCAGGACGTCGCGCGCCGTCGCCACGTCGATGATCACGTTGGCCGTCATGCTGGGCCGCAGGATCAGGTCCGGGTTCGGGACCTCGATGATCACCGGATACGTCACGACGTTCTGGTTGACCATGGCGTTCAACCGGATTTGCGAGATCGTGCCGCGAAAAGTCTGGTCCGGGTAGGCGTCCACGGTGAAGCGCACGGGCTCGCCGACCCTGCACTGACCGATATCCGACTCGGAGACATCGGCCGAGACCTGCATCTTGGTCAGGTCCTGCGCGATCGTGAAGAGTGTGGGCGCCTGGAACGATGCCGCGACCGTCTGCCCGACATCGTACTGCCGGTCCACCACGACCCCGTCGATGGGCGCGACGATCCTGCTGTTCTTCAGGTCGGTCTGCGCCTGCTTCAGGCCCGCATCCGCCTGATCCACCGCGGCGTGGGCCGAGTCGAAATTCGCCTGCGCCTGATCGAAGTCCGCCTCAGGCGCGAGGCCATCCGCCTTGAGAGCCGTCTGGCGGCGCAGCGCGATCTCGGTGTTGCGCCGATCGACCTTCGCCTTCTCGAGCGCGGCCTCGCTCTGGTCCACCCTGGCCAGAAACGGCGTCGGGTCGAGCTCGGCCAGAGGGTCCCCCTTCTTCACCTGCTTGTTGAAGTCGGCGTGAAGCGCCGCGATGATGCCAGAGACCTGGCTGCCAACCTTGACGGTCGTCACCGCAGAGAGAGTCCCTGTCGCCGTGACGGTCTGCGTGATTTCTCCGCGGTCCGCCTTCGCCGTCCGGTACTTCGGGGCGGCGTCCCTCCCCCGAAACCCAACGATCCAGATGAGCCCCGCGGCTCCAAGCGCGGCCAGAACACCGATCGCGGTTCTTTTCATCTCCACTGGAAACCCCTCTGCGAGCCCCGCCCTTCCCGAGAAAAGGCCACACATCCGGGACGGATGAGAGAGCCTAACAATTACGCGTTTTAGCGGGAAAGCACAAGAAAAACGACCCCGGCCACCAGCGCGGCCACGGGCAGCGTGACGAGCCAGGCCAGCAGCATGTCCCGCACGGTTGACCAGCGGACGGACTCGACGCCCCGGTGGAGGCCAATCCCGATGATCGCCCCCGAGGAAACGTGCGTGGTCGAGACCGGCAGCGCAGCCAGCGAGGCCGCGCCAACCAGGAGCGTCGTGACGAGATTCGCCGCGAAGCCTTCCCCCGGCGACATCGGTGTGACGCGCCGGGCGAGCGTCTCCGTCACGCGCACGCCGGCGATCAGGCTTCCGGCGCCCACTGCCACCGCGACCGCCAGGTAGAAAGGGAAACCCGAGACCCCGAGCCCGGCCGCCGCCACGGCGCCCAGAGCCACGATCTTGGGCGTGTCGTTCAACCCCCGGGCAAGGCTCGTGAGAGCGGAAGAGAGCCAGTGCAGGGCGTCCGCGGCGGAGATCCGGGCCGCCACAGCGGGCGAGCCGGCGCACTCTTCCACGGGAGCGACGACGGTCGAGGCGGCGACGCTGACAGAGAGGGCGCCGCTTTCGACGACCAGGGCACGGCGCTCGAGGCAGAGACAGTAGGTCTCGACCCGGGAGACGGCTCTCTCGAGCAGCGGAAAGACCGCGTAGATCAGAACCACGGAAAGAAGCGGCGAAAGCGCCAGAGGCAGCGCGACCCTCTTCGCCAGGAAGCTCCAGTGCAACGCCGCAGCCCCCTGCGCGACGAGCCCCGCCCCGGCGAGGGCTCCTGCGATTGCGTGTGTGGTCGAGACGGGCAGGCCGGTTCTCGAGGCGAAGAGCACCCAGCCGATCGCACCCGCGGCCACGGCCGAAAGAAAGGCCGGGCCCTCGACCGGCCGCGCCAGAAACCCCTTTCCGGAGAACGTGGCGACAAGCCCCTGCGAGGCGGAAGCTGCAAGCAGCCCCCCGCAAACGGTCCAGACAGCGCCCCAGACCACGGCCGCCTGGAAACTGGAGACGCCGCTGCCCACGAGCGTGGCGATCCCCTTGGAGACGTCGTTCGCGCCGTTGGCGTAGGCCAACAAGAGCACGAGTCCGAGCATCGCCACGAGCGTCATCGGCATTTCGAATTTCGAAATTCGAATTTCGAAATTTCTAGCAGCACCCCGGTGCGCAGCTCTCGTCCGGGCTGCGGCGTCCGCCAGCCTCGAGCGACCCGTCCCCTTCCGGCTCGATCACGCTGAAGGCGCCGGCGTAGGGGGGATGCGCGAGCTTTGCCGCCGTGTCCGTGCAAACTTCCACCGCGAGGCCCCGCGGGAACGTGTGGCCCTCCTCGTCCGTGAACGCCTTGGCCGGGCCGAGATAGACAGCGCGCTGTCCCCGAAAGACGCAGCCGGCGGTCTTCTCAAACTTGTAGCCCCTGACCGTCATCGAATAGAAGCGATACCCCTCGATCGATTTCCAGTAGGACTTCTCGACGATCTCGACACCATAGAAGCCCGCCTTCTCGAGACCGGCCAGGAAGCCTTCGGCGGTCAGGGCTCCCACGCTGCACTCCCCCCAAAGCTCCGGGTTGGTCTTCAAGTGCGGCGGTGCTTCCCGGTCGCTCACGATATCGGCGATGATGACCCGCCCGTGATCCTTCAGGACGCGCCAGATCTCCGAGAAGACCTTCGACTTGTCCGGCGAGAGGTTGACCACACAGTTGGACGTGACAACGTCGAAGTCCTTGGTCTCGGCGGGGATTGACTCCAGGAAGCCCCTTCGAAACTGGACCACGTCGTAGCCCAGGTTTGCCGCCACGATCGGCCTGTTTTCGTTCGCAACGGCCAGCATCGGATCGGTCATGTCCACGCCGAGGGCGCGTCCGGAAGGCCCCACCTTCTTTGCCGCAATAAAGACGTCGATGCCCGCGCCCGAGCCCAGATCCAGAAAAGCCTCGCCCTCTTTCAGACCCGCCAGCGAGACCGGCGAGCCGCAGCCGTAGAACCGGTCGATCACGGCGCGCGGGATGTGCCCGATCTCCGCGTCGTCGAATTTCGTCGGACAGCACAGCCCTGCCTGTGGCGTCTCGGCCGCCTTGCCGTAATACTGCCGCACAAGCGCCCGGGGCTTGTCCACGTCGAAGGAGAGAACGCAGTTGGAGTGGATCGTCAACACGGGCATCTCGGCGGCGGCGCCGTCGGCCAGGCCACAAGCGATCGAGCCGTCTCCCATGGCGTGATAGAGCGCGGGCGGGTCGTAGCCGCTCCTGCGGTTCTGGGCCGCGCGCTTCTCTTCGGCCACCTCCCGCATGGCGCGGCGCACCAGGGCGACGGCAATCGGGTAGTAGGGGTCGGGGGCGGTCAAGTCTCCCTCCGCGTCTTCTCCCTCCGGCGCCGAGAACATGTACGCGTGCTCCAGATCCCCTCCGCCCGTCAAGAAGCGGAAGGGGTCCGCAAGCGCCTGAGCTCGATCGGCGAGCGTGGTCCGACGGAAGCGCTCGAGGACGGGGCTCGATTCGAAGATCGCAGAGAGCGGTTTTTCCGTCACCCGCCCGCAAGCCAGCGGGCGGTGATTGGCAAGCGCCGCCGAGGGATAGACCGTGCCGTCCGCGTAGATGCAGAGGGAGTCCCAGCCGGCGTTGCCCAGATCGTACTTGACGCCCGGCTGCCCGTTGACGCGCCGGCGAGCCGCCTCCAGGTTGTCGAGCGCGACACCGAGCTCGCGGGCTCGGTCCGCCGTTCGCGCGAGCGCGATCAGGATGTCCGCGGTTTCCGGGAAGAAGCCGTTGTCTGACTCCCTCGCCCGGCCGCGGCGGTGGGACCACATCAGGTGCTGCGACGTCGCACCGTTTTCGGCCGCGTGCTCGGTCAATTCGGGTAACTCCCGCAGGTTCTGCCGCGTCACGACTGTCGTGAGCGACACCGGAAAGCCCAGGTCCGCGAGCAATCTGACGCCGTCGAGCGCCTTCTCGAAGGTGCCGCTTCCCCGGATCGGGTCGTTTGATTCCGGGCGCGCGCCATCCAACGAGACCTGAAACTTGACGCGTTCCCGCGAGAGGGAGGCGAGACCTCTCCCCCGTGGCCCGCGGAAGAGGGTCGCGTTGGTCAGAAGAATGAGCTCTCGCCCGTTCTCCTCGGTTATGACACGGGCGAGATCCTCCAGGTCGGGCCTCAAGAAGGGCTCTCCTCCCGTGATGTAGAAACGCTCGACGCCCATCGCCAGGGCCTCCACGACCACGCGGCGCAGCTCCGGGCCCGGCAGACCCGGCGTCTGGCCCGGGCCGGAGTTGACGAGGCAGTGCGTGCAGGCGAGATTGCAGGAGTTGTTCGTGTGCAGCCACAGCTCGTGGAGGCCGCTGGGAGCAGCGTACCGCCTGCGCCCATCGTAGGGCGGCCTCTCGATTGGACTCTCCGAGAGAAACCCTGCCCGCAGGCACGACTGCAGGAAGTCGTGCACGTGGAGCCAGGCCTTTCCAGCTTCGAGGCCTTTGGTCGAGGCGTACCAGAACACCAGATCCCCGAAGCTCTTGCGCCCGTCGATCCGCTGGAGGATCTCGGCTCCTCGCTCATCCACCGCGACCCAGTGCGGCGCGGCGGCATCGAGGAAGAAATCGATCTCTCCTTCGCGAAAGGCAAAAGGAGCGGGTGCGTAGACGGTGCTCTTCTGCGCAAGGTGTGGCATTTGCCCCCCCCGCTGCAGCTCTTCCTGCAGCTCATTGAAACGGAAACGAAGTCCCGGAGGCGACGTCAGGCCAGAGCGGGAGGGCCGCGCAGGATCGGAGGACCGTGCAGCGGACCGCGAAGAATCGGCTGACGCCGTCCCAGCGCGGCAAAGGGGAAAGACGCGAGGGCGCGCCGGAGAAGAGACGGAACCAGGGAAAACGCCCGGCTGCCGCGCAGGAGCAGCCGCAGTGCCCGCCGGTCGTCCACGTCTGGAACGCACCCGACCAAGGCGATCCTGCGCCCCCGTTCGGCTAAACGGCGGGAGAGGCAATCAAAGACATCGCGCCGGCGCTGGCCGATCCCGCGCAGCAGGTCGAGGTCGGTGGGCCGCAGGCCGATCAGCGAGACGCCGCCGTCCGGCGCGGGCGCCAGGACCGAATCGGCGCCGCGCTCGAGCTCGTCAAAGGCCGCCCGCAGACCGGCCAACCTGGGAGCGACGTCGCCCCCGACACAGACCGTGTGTCCGCCAAGCGCCGCCGCCTCCCCCGCCGCCCGTTCCAAGCGTTCGCCGAAGCGTCTCCCCCGTTGCGCGATCCAAAGGACGTCGCTTTCGCGGCCAAACGTCCGGCGCCAGGCCCCCCGATCCTCCGGGGGTGTGGCGATGACCAAACGCGCGCCGACTTGCCGCGCCGCCTCGAGCCAACCCAGGGCGAAAACCGCAAACAGTTGCGCGGCCTCCCCCGTTCGAAAGCCCTTCTGGCGCGCTTCACGCGCTGGCTCGCGTGCGAAGAGAACGAGGGTGCGAGGCACTTCGCCTAATCTTACGTCGGGAAGCCGCGGGCGGATTGGCTTGATGCGATCCTTAGGTCGGAAGACGGTAGACGAAGATACAGAGTGCGCCGCGCTCCCCTCGTTTGCCGTTTCCCGTTTACCGTTTCCCGGCTCAGAGGTTTCGGTCGATGAACTTGACAAACTCGCCGCGGGGCAACGCACCGAGCATACGGTCGGCGACCTGGCCGTTCTTGAACAGGATAAACGTCGGGATCGAAGTGACCTGATACTTCATTGCCACGTCGGAGGACTCGTCCACGTTGATCTTCGCGACCTTGACCTTGCCGGCGTACTGATTTGCCAGTTCCTCCACGATTGGAGCCACCGACCGGCAGGGCCCGCACCAGGGCGCCCAGAAGTCCACCAGGACGGGTTTGTCGCTCTTCAAAATATCCTGGTCGAAACTGGCATCCGAGACCTGGTGCAGATTGGGATTGTCCGACATCGGTCAATTCCTCCAACTCGATATATGCAAAATTCGTGTCCCAGGATTCCGATTCTAACCCGGCCGGTGGCATCGAGCCGACCTCGGCCAGCGGAAACAAGCTCTCAGCTGTCAGCTCTCAGCTTTCAGCCGCAAACTGAGAACTGACAACTGAAAACCGACAGCTTCCCTTAGTGCACGTGCGCGTGGACGCGTCCCCTCACGTGGGCCAGTCCCTCCCGCAGGAACCAGGGGACCATGAGCAGAGAGAGCGCCGGATCGAGCCACGCGGGCGCGCCGAGCAAGCCTCCGGCCATCGCCGCGAGCGTCAAGAGCGAGTCCGCCGAGCAGGCGATCGATTCCTTGGCCTCGGCCGCGAGTCCCTTGCTATTGAGCTGGCGGCTGGTCTTCCACTTCCAGTAGCCGATGAACGGCATCCCGAAAGAGGCGAAGATCGTCAGCAGGAGACCGAGAATGCTGCTCTGCGCTCGAGCGCCGGCCCGAAGCTCGAAGATCCCGCGAAGGACGACATACGCGGCGAGCAGCAGGAACGAAACGCCGATCCAGCGCGCGAGAAGTTGATCCCGCCGCGCGTGGTCCTCTTCCTCGTCGGCGAGGTGGTGCAGGTGCCGCACCGCGAGGGACGCGGCCCCTCCCTCGATGACACTCTCGATCCCGAACGCCAGCAGAGCGAGGCTACCCGTGCGAATCGCCTCGTAGAGCGCGAGCCCCCCTTCGCCGACGACGTGGGCGAAGGTCAAGCCGAGCAGCCAGTACATCCGCCGCCGCAGGGCGCTCTGACCCTCCCCGCCGATCAGGCGCTCCGCGGCTGCGATCCTCATCTCGGACACACGGCCATTCTACGCATCCGAGACTTACCCACCGGGACCCCGCGGGCCCAAAACGGAATAGAATGAAGCGGCCGTCGGTTCGGCCACAAAAACAAAAAGATGTTTCCGGCACTGCGAAAGTCCCGCTACGGGCAGACCGTGCTCGCGCTGGCCGGGTTGCTCGCGATCTCGAGCTCCTTCGGCCTCCACCGGGAGCCCGAGTGCGCGGCGGCAAGGAGGGCCGGCAACTCGACTCCGGTCTGGACCCTGGTGGACGCCTTCAACCACGCTACCCACGGCTGCCTGGCCTGCCTGGCCCACCGCTCGGTCTCGCTCCCGCGTCTTTCCGGTGTCATCCTGCAACCCGGCGTGAGCGTCGCCGCGGCCGTTACGCGCCCCGCCCCACGTCCGGCAAATCTCGAGACGGCCCCCTACGAGGGCCGCGCTCCTCCTCCCGCTCACTCCTGAGCGTCCGTCGCGCCCGGCATTCCGCCGGAGCGACCACGGTGCCGGCCCGGCCGGCAGGAGGAAAATCTTGAAAGTCCGAAAAGCGCTCGCTCTCTGGGTGATCACGCTCGCCGGGCTGACCCCGGCAGCGCGAGCACAGGAGACGACCCCGCCTCCGGAGCCCACGCCCACGCCGACTCCGCCGCCCGCGCCGGTAGCCGGGCCATCCTCCAACTACTTCAACCCCTCGATCGCCGTCATCGGTAACTTCCTGGGCATCGCCGGTCACAACCCGGTTGAGAACCAGCCCTCCCTTCAGCTGCGGGAGTCGGAGCTGTCTCTGCAGGCCATCGTGGATCCCTACGCCCGCGCCGACTTCTTCGTCTCTTTTTCGAACGACGGTGTGGAAATCGAGGAAGGCTTCGTCACGTTCCTCCACCTGCCCGGAGATCTGCTGGTGAAGGCGGGCAAGTTCAAGGCGCAGTTTGGAAAAATCAACACGCTTCACCTCCATGTTTTGCCTTGGCCAGACGAACCTCTGCCCATCCTCAATCTGCTCGGGAGCGAGGAGGGCTGGAGCGACGCCGGCGTTTCCGTGGCAAGACTCCTACCCCTTCCGGGCGACACATTCTCAGAGGCGACCGTCCAGGTTTTCCGCGGCAAGACACCCGGGCTCTTCGACGCCTCGTCGCGCAGCGACCTGTCCTACCTCGGCCAGTACCGCGTCTACCGAGACTTCGGCGATGACCACAACCTGGAACTGGGTGCCAGCTGGGGCCGTGGCTCAAACGGCACCACACCCGACGCCCGGACGACGCTTGAGAACCTGCATCTGGTCTACCGCTGGAAGCCTCTGCGCGGGCGGCCCTACCGCTCCTTCATCCTCCGCAGCGAGCTCCTCCGGAGCCGCCGCCAACAACCGGGCGGGACCCAAACGTCGCTCGGCCTCTACGTGAGCGGCGACTATCAGCTCGCCCGGCGCTGGTTCACCGGCGCGCGCTACGAGTTCTCCGACCACGCGGCCGACGCCGCGCTGCGGGATACGGGGGTCGCGGCCACACTCACCTTCCTGCCCAGCGAGTTCTCCCTGCTGCGCGCGGAGTACCGGTACCGGGACTACGCTCCGGGGATCAAGGCCAACGAGGCTCTCCTCCAAGTCCAATTCGCGATCGGCGCCCACGGCGCCCATCCTTTCTGAGGCCATGAATATGAAGAAACTCTTGCTCGCTTTCGCCCTCATCCTGCTCGCCGCCGCGCCCGTCGCGGCAAAAGTCAGCGTGGTCTCGAGTCTGGACGACTTCGCCTCCCTCGCCGACGCGATCGGAGGCGACCGCGTGGAGACCTCTGCCCTCGCCAGGGGCTATCAGGACCCCCACTTCGTTGACGCAAAACCCTCTTTCATCTTGAAGCTCTCGCGGGCTGACCTGCTTATCGCCGCAGGGCTGGAACTGGAGATCGGCTACCTGCCGCCGCTCATCGACCAGAGCCGCAACGACAAGATCCATCCAGGCAATCCCGGTTACCTGGACGCCTCCATAGGCTGCGACATCCTGCAGCGCCCGACGACCCAGGT
>JBOGJN010000461.1:0-1554 GCA_050745445.1 Thermoanaerobaculia bacterium | reverse complement strand
CCGAGGACGGTATTCAAGTCCATCCTGAGAATCGCCTCCCGTATCTTCTCGCTGTCCAGGGAGCCCGCTCGCTTCACGGCCTCCACAAAGATCTTTTTCGCGGCGCCCGGGCGATGCGTTCCACCGTCCCAACCTCTAGACCGTGTGCCACCTACGCAACGGCGTGGCACGACGGTCCGGGCCAGTCTTGCGACTCAGGCGGGCTGCGGTTCCTTGATCTTGGCTTGGCCGCTGTAGCGCTTGACCCTGATCCGGCCCCCGCGCTGCCGCTGGCGGGCGAGGTCGAACGCCAGCTGCATCCGCATCAGGTGATCCATCTTTGGGCCGAACGCCTTCTCGATCCGAAGAGCCATCTCGGGCGACAAGTCGGTGCGCTCGTTCAGGAGCAGCGACAGGGCCTGTCGCGTAACACCAAGGATGCCCGCGGCGTCCGTTACCGAAAGGCCGAGAGGCTCGATAACCTGGCGGCGGATCACGCCGCCGGAGTGAGGGGGATTCTTCATGGACATGGCAGTATCTCCTTCCTAATGGTAGTCCGTAAAGTCGACACCAAAGGCATCGCCCTTCTCGAAGCGGAAGACGATCCTCCAGTTTCCAGTGATCGTGACACTCCAGAACCCCTTGAGTTCGCCCTTTAAGGGATGGAGCCGCCAGCCGGGAAACAGGCCCACGTCGGCCGGCTCCTCGGCGGTATCGAGCGCGGCGAGCACGTCTGCGAGCTTTTGGGCCTGGCCGGCGGGAACGGCGCGCCCGTCATCGTCTTCAAACAGGCGCTTGAGCCCTTTATGTCGGAAACTCCTGATCGACATCTAAGGAGAGTGTAACCTGTCAAATGACGCTCGTCACTCTGCCAGGCTCTCCTGCAGCAAGGTGCCCCCCCGCGGCATCCCGTCGGCGTGAGGGTTGTCACTGCGCAGCCCGCCACGCCTGCCAACCAGGTTGTCGCATGGATCGCGGCCCCGGACATTGCCGTCCTGGCGGTCAGAGTCTGCCGACGCTGCCGAGGATCGTCAACGCCGTCGCCCCGGCATCGTCGATTTTCGCGCTATGCTGGAGGCATGCGGACGCGGGCCAGGAGAACGCGGGCGTCCCGGCACATCGTGCCGTCGGCGTCGTCGGTCTCGCGGGACCGCCGCTCATCTCCTCTCGCCCGGGTCTTTCCGGAAGAGCTCGTCGGTCACGAATGGGCGGAGTGGTATCGGCTGACGCCGGCCGAGCGCTGGCTGGAGAGTGAGAAGCTGTGGCAGTTCTATTTGTCGTGGGAGAGGCCGCTTGATCCGGAACCCGATACGCAAAGTCCTTTCTTCGATGCAGGCGCACCGGGTCCGCGCCCTCCTCATGGGAGGACAGGCGTGCGTGTTCTACGGCGCGGCGGAGTTTAGCCGAGACACCGACCTCGTCATCCTCGCCGCCGCTCGCAATCTCTCCCGCCTCCGCCGCGCCCTGACGGATCTGGAGGCAGGGGTCATTGCCGTCCCGCCCCTCCGGCTCGAGCATCTGCGGCGGGGCCACGCCGTGCATTTCCGCTGCCGGCATCCTGACGCCCTTCACATG
>JBOGJN010000460.1:0-3154 GCA_050745445.1 Thermoanaerobaculia bacterium | reverse complement strand
AACGATAAGGATCTCGACGACCTGCCCGACGAGATCCGCAAGGAGATGGAGTTTCACCTCGTCTCGAACATGGATGAGGTGATAAAAGTCGCCCTGGAAGGCGCTGTGCCGACGCCTCCCGCTCTCGCGCCCGAGGCAAAGCCCGCCGAAGGGGGAACGGTCGCGCACTGACGCTGCGGCCCTCCGTTTGAAAAAGGATCCTCGGTGTGTCGTCTCCGGATACGCGAAACTCCGGGGCGCGCGGACACGTTGATCCAGGGGCTGGCCGTTTGGTACGCAGGGAAGAAATCGGGACTTTGCGCCGGCGGGCTGCCGCCGGCGAATCGAAGAAGATAAGGAAGACCACCCATGACGAGAAGAAAGGGAACCAACGGTTCCGACGTGCAGACGCTGGAAGCCCCGCCCGAAGGGCTTCCGGACACGACGGGCGAGGAGCAGGCGGTCGAGCCCGGAGACACGCTCGACATCCGCGCGCTGCACGAGATCAAGATCCCCCAGCTCTTGAAGATCGCCAAGGATCTGGAGGTCGAAAACGCGACCGGCATGCGCAAGCAGGACCTGATCTTCAAGATCCTGCAGGCGCAGACCGAAAAGGAGGGCTTGATCTTCTCGGAGGGGGTGCTCGAGTGTCTGCCCGACGGCTTCGGCTTCCTGCGCGCTCCCGAGTACAACTACCTGTCGGGCCCCGACGACATCTACGTTTCTCCTTCGCAGATCCGCAAGTTCGACTTGCGCACCGGGGACACGGTCTCGGGACAGATCCGCCCGCCTAAGGAGGGGGAGCGCTATTTCGCGCTCATCAAGGTCGAGGCGGTCAACTTCGAGCATCCGGATGTCGCGCGGGAGAAGATCTTCTTCGACAACCTGACCCCGCTCTACCCGGAGGACCGCATCCGGCTCGAGGTGCCGACCAACATGACCTCGCGGGTGCTGGACCTGGTGGCCCCGGTCGGCAAGGGACAGCGCGGGCTGATCGTCGCGGCGCCCCGCACCGGAAAGACGATGATCCTCCAGGCGATCGCCAACTCGGTCTCGACCAACCATCCGGAGATCACGCTCATCGTGCTGTTGATCGACGAGCGGCCGGAGGAGGTCACCGACATGCAGCGCTCGGTCAAGGGAGAGGTCATCTCCTCGACCTTCGACGAGCCTGCGGCGCGCCACGTCCAGGTGGCCGAGATGGTCATCGAGAAGGCCAAGCGCCTGGTCGAGCACAAGCGCGATGTTGTGATCCTGCTCGACTCGATCACGCGTCTGGCGCGCGCCTACAACGCGATCGTGCCTCCCTCCGGCAAGGTCCTGTCCGGCGGCGTGGACTCCAACGCCCTGCAGCGGCCCAAGCGGTTCTTCGGCGCCGCGCGCAACGTCGAGGAGGGTGGGTCGCTCACGATCATCGCGACGGCCTTGATCGACACGGGCTCCCGCATGGACGATGTCATCTTCGAGGAGTTCAAGGGGACCGGCAACATGGAAACGCATCTCGACCGAAAGCTCATGGACAAACGCATCTTCCCGGCGATTGACATGAACAAGTCGGGCACGCGGAAAGAAGAACTCCTGATGGACAAACAAGAGCTAAACCGCGTCTGGGTTCTGCGGAAGGTCTTGAGCCCGCTCTCCACCGTCGAGGGGATGGAGCTTCTCATTGAGAAGCTCGAGAAGACCAAGACCAACGCCGAGTTCCTGAACATGATGTCGCAGGGATAGCGCCCTGCGCGTGAACCGTGAGCCGTGAGCCGGGAGCCGAAGGGTTGGGACCACGGCTTACGGCTTACGGCTTACGGCTAACGGCTAACGGCTAACGGCTAACGGCTAACGGCTAACGGCTAACGGCTAACGGCTAACGATTCATGCTTCGGGTCTCCCTCGTCGACTTCTTGAACGCCCGGCCCCTGACCTGGGGCCTGCTCCACGAGCCACCGGCGGGCGTTTCGGTCTCGCGCGACGTGCCTTCGGCCTGTGCGGCGAAGCTCGCGTCGGGGGAGGCGGACGTCGGGCTTATCCCTTCGATCGAGTACCAGCGGATCCCCGGTCTGCGCGTGGTCCGTGGTCTTGGGATCGCCGCCTCCTCGGAGGTCAGATCGGTGCTGCTCGTCTCCAATGTCTCGCGGGAGAAGATCCGCTCGGTCTCGCTCGATCCCGCTTCGAGGACCTCCGCGGCCCTCACACGGATTCTCCTCAAGCGAGTCTATGGCCTGCAGCCGGAGTATCGGGAAACGGAAAACGGTAAACGGAAAACGACACGGGAACTCGGCGATTCCGCATCCGCCGCTCGCCGACCGGCTTCGATTCCCGATTCCCGATTCCCGTTTCCCGGCGACGCGGACGCGCGCTTGATCATCGGAGACCCGGCACTGAAGACGCGCTTGAACGGCCAAGTCGTTCTCGACCTGGCCGCCGAGTGGCGCGCCTTCTCGGGACACTCCTTCGTGTTCGCCTTCTGGGCGGTGGCCCGGGGCGTGGAGGCTCCGGCCGTCGGTCGCTTGCTGAGGGATTCGTACGAGGCAGGTCGGCGCAACTTCGAGCGGCTCATGCGCGAGGAGTCCGTCGAATCGGGTCTTTCCGGGCCCGTCGTGGAGGACTATTTGCGTCACGCGCTCCATTACGAACTGGACTCAGACGATCTGGCGGGTTTGGAGCTCTTCTACCGGATGGCCGCAGAAGAGGCTCTGATCCCGGTGGTGCGCCCGCTCGAGTTCCTGTAGGGCGCCCCTCCTCGGGCCGGATTTGCTCCACTTCGTCTAGAATTCGGAATGATGGCTGATCCCCGGACTCAGAAGATCCTCGACAGAACGTTGGCGGGCGAGCGTCTCACCGATGAGGAGGCGGTGGCGCTGCTCGAGGAGGGCAACCTCCTCGGCCTGGGCGCGGCGGCCAACGAGATCCGAAACCGGCAGAACGATCCGGGTGTCGCGACCTATCTGATCGACCGCAACATCAACTACACCAACGTCTGCGTCTACCGGTGCCAGTTCTGCGCCTTCTACCGCCCTTCCTCGAAGCACCCGGAGGCCTACGTCCTTTCTTTCGACCAGATCGGCGAGAAGATCCAGGAAATGATCGATCTGGGCGGCACGGGCGTGCTCCTGCAGGGCGGCGTCAACGGAGATCTCCCATTCTCCTTCTACGAGGAGATGTTCCGTTTCATCCGGAA
>JBOGJN010000459.1:0-3816 GCA_050745445.1 Thermoanaerobaculia bacterium | reverse complement strand
CTCGCCACGAGGCAGGCGGCCATGAGCGAGCCCCAGTAGTAGACATCCCCGCGCACGAGAAAAATCGGCACTCCCACGCTCACCGTCTGCTGCGAGGAAGACGCGATGAACGTCAGGGCATAGACGAACTCCTGGATCACGAGCGTGAAGGAGAAGATCGCGACGGTCGAGATCCCCGAAAAGGAGATCGGGACCACGAGCCTCGCAAAGGCGCCGAAACGCGAGAGCCCGTCCACCATGGCCGCGTCTTCGAGCTCCCGCGGGATCGACTTGAAAAAGCCCATCAGGAGCCAGGTCGAAAAAGGGACCGTGAAGGTCGGATAAACCACAACGAGCGCCCAGATCGTGTCCTGGAGATGAAGCGCCACGACGACGCGGGAGAGAGGAATGAAGAGCAGCGTCGAGGGAACCAGATACATCAGGAACATCCCGATGCCCAGCCTCTCCCCCCACTTGCCCGCCAGGCGGGCCAGACTGTACCCCGCGGGGACTGCGAGCAGCAGGGTCACGGCGATGACCATCAGACCGACGAGAAGGGTGTTCCCGAGCCACCGGGGAAAGAGCGTGTCCGCCAGGAGCAACCGCCAGTGCGCGAGCGTGGGTTTCTGGTTGAAGAGGAAGGGATTGTTCTTCAGATCATAGAGATCCGACGTGCGCTTGAACGCCGTGACGGCCATCCAGTAGAAGGGAAAGGCGAGAAGCCCCGCGAAGACCGCGACCACGCCCCGGTGGAGGGCCCGGACCCCTTTGTGTCCGACCACCTAGGCCACCTCCGCCCGCCGCGCGATCCGCAGCATGAGCAGGGCTACGATCAAGAGCAGCGGAAACAGGAAGAGCGAGATGGCCGCTCCTCCGGCCAGATCCCCGCCCAGGATTCCCGTCTGAAACGCCAGCGTCGGGAGCACCTGCGTCGCATCGTGCGGCCCACCGCGCGTCAGGACGTAAACGACCGTCATATCCGTGAACGTGAAGATCACGCCGAAGAGCACGGCGACGTTCACGATCGGACGAATCAGGGGAAGCGTGACCTCCCAGTGCATCCGCCAGAACCCCGCGCCGTCCACTTCCGCCGCCTCCGGTATGTCCCTAGGAATCGAGGTCAGACCCGCCAGCAGAATCACCGTCGCAAACGGGAGCATGCGCCAGGCATGTACGACGATGACGGAGGCGAGCGCCAGTTTGGGCTCCCCAAGCCACATCGGCGGGTCGGAAGGCGAGATGAGGTGCGCGGCGGCCAGGGTCCAGTTGATCACGCTGTACAGCGAATCCAGGATCCATTTCCAGCCGTACGCGCCGAGAGAGATGGGCGCCACCCAGGGCAGCAGAATCAGCAGGCGCACGAGGTTTCGCCCGCGAAAGGTCTCCTTCAAGGCCAGAGCCAGGAGCGTGGCGCCGACCATCACGATCAACTGAGAGCACGCCGTGAAGAGAAAGGAGTTTCCGAGCGCCCGACGGAAGGAGGGACTCCCGAGGATGTCGGTAAAGTTGCGCAGGCCGACAAAATGGAGGCGCTCGCTTGCGACCTTCGCGTCCGTGAAGCTCAAGAGGACGGCGAACAGGAACGGCAGGCCCACCAGCGCCAGGACATAGAGAACGGCCGGCAGGATCATCGCCGGACCAAGCCAGGAGCCTCTCGCGCGACGGCTCAAACCGGCCTCGCGTCGGTTCTCGACCCTGTCGCCGCGTCAAAGAACCGCAGATCTCTTCCTTCGACGACGAAATCGCAGACCGTTCCGGCCTCGGGGCCGGACCGATAGGCCGGCAGCCTCGAGACGACCTGTTTTCCCGCAAAACGGCCCTCGAGCTGTCCGTAGATCAAGCGGTCTGCTCCCAGGTATTCGACGTGCCCCACACGGAACGGAAAGCGCGCGGAGGAGTCCGGCGACACGGCGTCGGCGGGGCGAAAGTGCTCCGGCCGGAAGCCGATGATGCCACCGTTGCTCTCGAGCAGGTTCATGGCCGGGGAACCCAGAAAGGTCGCGACAAACGTGTCCGCCGGATCATCGTAGACCTCGGCGGGAGTTCCGACTTGCCGGACCCTGCCCTGGTGCAGGACCACGATCCGGTCCCCCATGGCCATCGCCTCGACCTGATCGTGCGTGACGTAGATGGTCGTCGTGCCGATCTTTTTCTGAAATCTCTCCAGCTCCTCGCGCGCGGTCGCCCGCAGCTTGGCGTCCAGATTTGAGAGCGGCTCGTCCAGAAGGAAGACCGACGGCTCCCGGACGAGCGCGCGCGCGAGCGCGACCCGCTGCCGCTCCCCTCCCGAGAGCTCCCGCGGCTTCCTGTCCAGGAGCCCGCCGATCCCAAACATGCCGGCGGCCCAGGCGACCTTCTGCCGGTGCTCCTTCTTGGGCACTCCCTGAGCCTTTAAGGGAAAGGCGATGTTCTTGTAGACGGTCAGGTGCGGGTAGAGGGCGTAGCTCTGGAACACCATCGCGATCCGCCGCTCGCGCGGCGAGAGGTGGTTGACGACCGCGCCGCCGATGAGGATTTCGCCCGAGGTCGGTTCTTCTAAGCCCGCAATCATCCGCAGGACAGTCGTCTTGCCCGATCCCGAGGGCCCCAGAAGCACCAGGAACTCCCCCTCGCGGCTTGAAAGATCCACACCGTCCACCGCCGGCAGCGCCCCGCCGGGATACTGCTTCGTCAGCTTGCGCGTCTCTACGACCGCCATCGTGAGCTGAAAGCTGACAGCTGAGAGCTGAGAGCTATTTCCCCCATTTGGCGAAGATACGCCGCAGCTCGACGTCCGCCGCCCTGGCGGCCTCCTCGGGGGTGACCTCCTCGCGCGCCACGCGGGCAAACATCGTGGGGATCACGAACGTGTTGAAGACCTGGTCGATCGCCGCCGTGGCGTAGCCGGGGAAGCCCACATTGGTTGCCCAATCGAGCGCCGTCGCGAGGACGCTGTACTTGCCGGGGGGGTCGGCCTTCGGGTCGTTGCCGATGCGCTCCGCCAGGTCCGGCACGGTCGTTGGAAAGCAGGGAAAATTGTAGAACTCGCTCTCCCGGAAGACAGAAGGGAAGTCGCCCATCAGATCCACCAGGAACTGCTTCGCCCCTTCCGGGTTCTCGGCGAACTTCCAGATTACGTAGCAATTCATCACATGCTCGGCGGCGATCCGGCGGACCGGGCCCCGCAGGGCCGGCGTCAGCCCGATTTTTTTTGAGATCTCCGGGTTCTCCTTCTCGGCCGTGCGGGTGATGGAAATCGCGTTCTGGACAAAGGATGCCCGCCCCGCCAGCATCGCCCGGTTGTTCGAGGACGGGTCCCACGTGAAGACCTCCCCGGTCTCGGTCTCCTTGTAGAGGGCCCGGACGAACTTCAGGGCCTCGATCGTCTCGCGAGAGTTCAAGACGACGTTGCCCGCTTCGTCCTGTTCGGCGCCTCCGTACGACCAGAGCAAGGCGCGCAGAGCCATGTTCGAGTCGATTTCCTGCGAGAGGCCGATGCCGACGGGATTGCCGAACTTTTCCCTGATCTTCCGTCCGCCCACGCGCAGATCCTCCCAGGTGTCCGGGCCGTTCGGAAAGCCCGCTTCGCTCCAGAGATCCTTCCGGTAGTTGCCCGGGTCCGGCACGTACGAGTCGGAGAAGGCGAAGTATTTCTTCGTCTTCGGATTGAAGACGGACCTCTCGGCCAGCGGGATCATCTTGCCGTGTCTCTTTTCGACCGCTTCCACGACTTCCCGATGATCGAGGACCTGATCCTCATATGCCGCCGGCGGCGAAAGAAAAAGAAAGAGGTCGTGCCCCCTGCGTGCGGCCACCTCGGCCGCTCCACGCGCATTGACCTCTGTCGACGCCATGTGG
>JBOGJN010000458.1:0-5153 GCA_050745445.1 Thermoanaerobaculia bacterium | reverse complement strand
ACGTCTTCCTTCGAGAGTGTCGACCACACACGGCCGGGCCGATTCCGAAGCTCCCGGATGCCAACGTACTTCATGGAGCAAGTGTAGCACTTCAGGAGCCGTTTGCGCTACGATCCTCCGTGAGTGTCCGGAAACTGAGTGGCGGGCTAGGGTTTCCCTTTCCGATACACCTCACGACGATGGCCGATGCGAAGAACGAGGTAGCCCTCGTCGGTGCGGGCGTAGATGACCCGGTAGTCACCTACCCTCAGCCGGTAGAGACCGCTGAAGTCCCCGGAAAGAGGCTGACCGGTCCGGCCTTCCGAGGAGAGTGATCTCTCGATCTTTTTCAGAACTCGTTGAGCGGCGGAAGCGCCCAGCTTCCGGAGGTCACCTTCGACAGAGGCCTTGTACTCAATCTTTCTTTTGTCCAAGCCGCTTCCGAAGCTCCGACGAGGAGATGACAGGATCGTCCTTGTCTCTCAGGCGGTCGAGGGCGACCTGGTAGTCCGCGTATTCCGCGAGGTAATTCTCCAGAGCCTTCTCGATGAAGTAGGTCTTCGGCCGATCGGTGGACTTCGCCAGGTCTGCGAGAGCTTTGGCTGTGCGTTCTGGAAGTCTGACGGAAACGGAACTTGACATCTCAGTGCCTCACTTGCATTACAAGCGATGCAAGTATAGCAGAATGCCGACTTCCGGTGAAGAGCGCTGGCCGGCCAGCCAACGCCCCTTCACCCGACTCCCGCGGGGGGAGGGAGACCAGGGCTCCTGATATCGTGCCACCGTGCGACGAAGGCGGCTGGGCGGCACGGCCCGCTCGGTCTTTCCGGTCGGACTCGGTTGCATGGGGTTTAGCTGGGCCTACCGCGACAGCTCCGTGGACGAGGCGGCGGCGATCGATCTCATCCGCGGGGCGATCGATCTCGGCGTTGACCATTTCGACACGGCCGACGTCTATGGTCCCTTCGTCAACGAGTCCCTGGTCGGACGCGCCATCGCGGGTCGGCGCGACCGCGTCCTCGTCGCCACGAAGGCCGGTCTGGTCGTCGAGGACAAGGCAACCTTCCGATTCGGGCGCAACGGCCGCCCCGAGCACATCCGCGAGGCCTGCGATGGCTCGCTCGAGCGCCTCGGCACCGACATCATCGACCTTTACACCCTGCATCGCGTCGACCCGCAGGTCCCGGTGGAAGACACTTGGGGAGCGATGGCGGGGCTCGTCGCGGCGGGCAAGGTCCGATACCTCGGCATCTCCGAGGCCTCGGTGGAGGAGCTGGAGCGCATCTCGCGCATCCACCCCGTGACCGCGGTCCAGTCGGAGCTCTCACTCTGGACGCGCGACTATCTGACCGACGTCGTTCCGTGGTGCGCCGCCCATGGCGTCTCTTTCGTGGCCTTCGCGCCGCTCGGCAGGGGTTTCCTCACCGGAGCGATCTCGGCCGACACGCGGTTCGAGCCGAAGGACTTTCGCTCGAAGCTCCCCCGCTTTCGAGCCGAGGCGGTCGCGGAGAATCAGCGGATCGTCGAGAGGGTTCGCGCCGTCGCGGCGCGCCGCGGTGCGACCGCCGCGCAGATCGCGCTCGCCTGGGTCCTCGCGCGGGGCGAGCACGTCCTCGCCATCCCGGGCACGCAGCGGCGCCGGTATCTCGAGGAAAACGCCGCCGCCGCCGACATCGATCTCACGTCCGAGGAGCTCGAGGAGCTGGACTCACTCCCGGCGCCGGTCGGGGGGCGGTACTGAGGCGGGAACCCTTGGCGGCTTTAGAACACCCCTCACCCTTGCCGGCCGCTCGCTCCGCGAGGCGCGACCTTCGGTCGCGGCCGGCGCTGGCCCTGCCCCGCCCTCGTCTTGAACTCTCTCGGCTGCCGGTCGCGAAGTGACCGCCGCAGCCGAAAGCCACCCCTCGCGCACCCCCTCTCCCAGAGGGAGAGGGAACAGGCGCCGTCACCGCCGATAAAGCTCTCAGCTGTCAGCTTTCAGCTCTCACCTCTCGTCCCCCGCTGCCGAACTGGAGTCCGCGCGCGGCTAACCTGGCCACCCATTCTTCGGGGGCAAGCCAGCTCGCGGGACTCACGGATCCGTGCTTTCGCAACTCGCCTGAAAGCAACGCCTGCAGGGCGAGAACGGCAGGCAGAACAGCAAGCCGCTGCCCCTTCGCCGAGAACGCCGCGGTCACCAGCGCACGCCCTTCCCGATCGAAAACGTCGGTCTGCAGGCAGCCGCCGTCCGAGCCGAAACGGCTGAAGGGCATCGAGAGCCTCGCGAGCCAAGAGGACAGTTTCTCCGAAGACCCGGTGCTCTGGAGCCGCGCGATCAGCCAGCTCGTGAGCTCCCATTCGAAGGCCACACGAAACTCGGCCTCCATCGCGACCTCGCGCCGCAGAAGCGCCTCGTCCGGCGAACGGAAGCGATAGGCGCGGCAGGGTCCGGTCGGCAGATGGACCGACACCGGGTCGCGAAAGCCGGAACGCAGTGCGCTCGCAATCGCGGCGGCGCCTTTGCGGTTGTGGTTTCCGATCCAGAGAACGACCCGCGCGCGGTTCGCCTGGGGCGCTCGGTTCCGGCACCAGCGCACGAGCGCGCCCGACAGCGCCGGTGTCGTCGAGAGACCGGGGAGGATCGTTCTGCCCGCCACCCTCGCGGCTGCGTCCAAGCTTTCACTATCCAGGATCGGCAAGATCCACCCTTCGTCGTCGCTGATGTCGAGCCAGTGCGCGCCCGTTTCGACGGCGATCAGCGGCAGTCTGTGATCGAACCGTTGGAAAGGGCCGGCGGCGCAAACGACGGCGAAGCATCCCGAGGCCGCTTTTCGAAGGGATTCCCGGTCGTTCAGGTCGAGCGCCAGCGCCTCGCAGCGTCCAGGTGCGCCGAGCCGCTGGCAGACGAGGGCAGCGGCCGAACGATTGCGGCCCGCGATCAGGATTCGGAGAGATGTCGCTGCAAGTAGCTCTCTCGCAAGCAGGCTTCCGAAGACGCCGTAGCCTCCGGCGATCAGGACGCGAGGCGGTTCAGCCAACGGCCCACCAGCGCCGCCCAGAGGACGAACAGGGGCATCAAAGCTGCCGTGCTCCAGAGCTGGCCATCCGCCGAGTGCATCAGTGAGGAAGCCGAGAGACACAGACCGGCTCCCCACAGGGGAACGGCGAGAATCAGAACCGAGCGAGGCAGATCTCGGGCCCCCGACCAGGTCAGCAGGATGCCCGCGACCGTGTAGAGCCCGTTTCCGAGATAGCCGGTCAGGATCCCTCCGACTGTCTCAGCGACACGAAAGTCATCGCCACGCAGCTCCGGCACAACACCCATGTAGATCGCCTCGGCAGATAGATCCGCCGCCAGCCCCACGACGCTCACGACGACGGCAGCCGCGCCCAGAACAGGAGCGCGTCCGCGGAAGCGCCCAGCCAGAACGAGAAAGAACAGCACGAGGCTGATCGCGGCCGCGTGCCAGACGAGCCATCCCGCCCACCAGAAGGCCGTGTTCCTCTCGATGAAAAGGATCCGATCCGCAGGCAGGCTGCCCGAGACGGGAAGACCGGGCTTCAATGCCAGGAGCATCAGCAGCGCCGCCGCGAGGTTCAGCGCGGCGGCGACGTAGGCGACGCGCGCGGCCCCGGAAGGCGGAAGGTCCAACAAGGCGATTGCCACCCCCTCACCTTAACCCTCTCCCGGAGGGAGAGGGAACAGGCGCCGTCACCGCCGATAGCTTCCCGAGCGGCCGCCGGTCTTCTCGACCAGCAGGATCTCGCGGATCTCGATCGAGCGGTCCAGAGACTTGGCCATGTCGTAAAGGGCGAGGCAGGCGCCGGCGACGGCGGTCAGCGCTTCCATCTCGACGCCGGTCCTGGCGGAGGTCGCCGCCGTCGCCGTCACGACGACCTGGCGGGACCTCGCATCGAGCACGCAGTCCACCGAGACGGCGTCGAGAACGATCGGATGCGCCAGAGGCACGATCTCCGAGGTTTTCTTCGCCGCGAGGATCCCGGCCAGACGAGCGACCGCCAGCGCGTCCCCTTTGGAGAGCTTGCCGGCGGCCAGCGCCTCGTAGGCCGCGGCGTTCAAGCGCACCCGCCCGCGCGCGATGGCTTGCCGCTGTGTGACCGCCTTGCCTCCCACGTCCACCATTCGCGCCCGGCCGCGCGCGTCCACGTGCTGGAGACTGCGGCGCAGGGGGCCGGCGGAACGGGGCCTGCGCGGCGCCTTGGGGGGCTTCTCGGGCTCGGTCATGTTCTCTTACTCAGCAAGCCAGATCGTAGAACAAAGTCGGCCGCAGCCCGAAGAGCCTTCCAGAAGGGATGGGAGGACCGGACCTCACGCGCGCTCCCTGGCCGCCAGATACTCCTCGAAAGTGTTCAGGTTCGCAAAGGAGTTGCCCGAGGAGTCGAGCGCGCGCCACTGCTCTTGCCGGAGAATCTCGGCGCCCGCCGCCTGCGCGAGCCCGTGGAGGGAGAGCTCGCCCCTGGCGATCCTGTCCCTCGCGAGCGGCAGGATCCCCCGCCGCCAGACGGCCGCGAGCGGCTGGAGAACGCCCTTGTCCTCCGGAAGAAGGGCCGGAGCGCGAGTCTCGAGCCCCCGCCGGGCGATCTCGCGGATGAGGTCCGCCGAGAGAGCCGGTAGATCCAACGCGAGGGCGAAAAGGTGATCCTTGGTTTCCTCGAGCGCGCGCACGAGGCCGTGGATCGGGGCAGCCTGAGGGGACCGATCCCACAGGATGCGCGCAGGGCCGGCCTCAAAGCGGGAGTCTTCCTTCCCCACCACGAAAACCTCGGTGAAGAGCTCTGCCAGCCGCCCGGTCTGATGCTCGAGCAGCGTCATGCCTCCCCAGGGCAGCGCCGTCTTCGAAACACCCATCCGCCGCGAGGCCCCGCCCGCCAGAACAGCCGCCGGCATCGGGATTTTCACGATACTCGATGCTAGCATTCCGGGTCGAGCTATCAGTTCACAGTTATCCGTTCTCAGTTCAGAGAATACGGACCGGCAACACCTGGAACCCGCAACTGAAAACTGACAACTGACAACTGACAACGACCCATGATCTCCGTCATCGTTCCGATCAAGAACGAGAGCCCGGAAGTCGCGGAACACTTTCGCCGTTTCGCCGGCTCCGGCGAATCCGAGCTGATCGTCGCCGACGGAGGTGGAGGTCCGGCAACGTCCCAGAGATTCCAGGAGATCG
>JBOGJN010000457.1:0-1468 GCA_050745445.1 Thermoanaerobaculia bacterium | reverse complement strand
GGAGATTCGCGAGTGCCTCGAGAAGGGCTGGACCGGTCTCGGCTACAAGACGGTCGCAATCGAGGAGCGCTGGCGCGAATACAGCGGGCTGCCGCACGCGCACTTCCTCGCCTCTGCCAGCGCCGGGCTACATCTGGCCGTGCGGCTCTTGAAGGAGCGGCATGGCTGGAGGGAGGGCGACGAGATCGTCACGACCCCGCTGACCTTCGTCTCAACGAACCACGCGATCCTCTACGAACGTCTGCGGCCGGTCTTCGCCGACGTGGACGAGTTCCTCTGTCTGGATCCGGCATCGGTGGCGCAGCGGATTTCGCCCCGCACGCGCGCCGTGATGTTCGTTGGACTGGGCGGGAACACGGGCCAATGGGAGGAGGTCCAAAGGCTCGCCCGTTCGCGCGGTCTTGCCACGATCCTCGACGCCGCGCACATGTCAGGGACCTGGGTGGGAGGCCGGCACGCGGGCCACGATGCGGACGTTGCGGTCTTCTCCTTCCAGGCAGTCAAGAACCTGCCCACGGCCGATGCCGGGATGATCTGCTTTGCCGATCGGCGTCTGGACGAGGAAGTCCGCAAATGGACCTGGATGGGGATCAACAAGGACACGTACACGCGCACGCTCTCCGGCGGCGAATACAAGTGGCTCTACGACGTCGAGCACGTGGGCTTCAAGTATCACGGCAACTCGATCATGGCGGCGATGGCGCTCGTGGGCATGCGTTACCTGGAGGAGGACAATGCTCTCCGCCGCAAGCTCGCCGCCCGGTACGACGCGGCGCTCGAAGGCGCAAGGGGAGTCGAAAGGGTGCCCGTGGCCCCCGGCTGCACTTCCTCGCGCCACCTCTACCAGGTCCTCGTGGACCGGCGCGACGAGGTGATGGTCGCGTTGAACCGCCGAGGCATCTACCCGGGCGTTCACTACCGCGACAACACGCTCTACCGGATGTACGCCTACGGCGACGGGACTTGTCCCCGGGCGCGCCGGGCAAGCGAGCGGATCATTTCGCTGCCGCTCCACCTTCGGCTCACCGAGGCCGACGCCGACCGCGTCGCGGCGGCGCTACGACAGGTCGTGTCCACGTTGCGCGCGTGAGGCGGCGGCCGCCCGGAGAGGCCGTCGCCACCCGCCACGCGGTTCCTGTAGTGTTGGAGTGTCGTGCGTCCGAGAGACTTTTGGCGAAGAGTCTGGAGAAGGGAACGACCGGACGCTGGCCCCGGTTCCACCTCAAGGCCAGACGACAGAATCCGAATCGTCTATGTCTCCCATTCCGCCGGTCTCTCCGGGTCGGAGCGCGCATTACTGCAGCTGCTCGAAGCGCTCGACCGAGCAGTCATCGACCCCGTGGTCTTTCTTCCGCAAGAGGGGCCGCTTCTTTCGAAGTTGAAAGAAGCGGCAATCCCCACCCGGATCCAGCCGTCCGGCTGGTGGATTCCAGCGACCAACTGGAGTGCCGAGGCGTTTCTGAACCAG
>JBOGJN010000456.1:0-3149 GCA_050745445.1 Thermoanaerobaculia bacterium | reverse complement strand
GAGAGAACGAGATCGGAGCTGCCAGTGCCCATTTCTTGTCGGGTGAGAGCGCGAGGGCGTAGCCTTCGCCCAGGCGCACCGGCGGCGAGCCATCGGTCTTGCGCACATAGACAACGCCCGTGCCTCCGCCGCCCTCTCCCTGTTCTGCGAAGAGAACCGTTTTCCCGTCGGTGGACATATCGGCGATTGCGGACCAGTCAAGCCAGGAGAGATCGCGCTCACTCGTTTCGCCCCACGGCAGAACGAGCATGCGGCCCCGAACGCTGTCGCGCGCCAGGAGGACCCGTCCATCCCGCGAGACGTCATGCAAGGTCCCGGCGAACTCCATGATCACTCTCTTGCGCCCCGCAGGGCTGACACGATAGAGCGTTCGGATCACCTCCACGGGCGACGCCGTAAACCAGATCTCCCTGCCGCTGGTAGACCACGCGACGCCCTGCACGGTGAACCAGTGCTCCGAAAGGGCCGTTCTTTTCCCGGCCCGATCCACCAGCATCAGGATCCCGGCGTCGTCTCCTCGGAGGGGGTGCTCGATGAAGGCGACCGCATCCCCTGCGTGCGAGACGCGCGGGTGGCTGATCCAGCCAGAGGTTTCGTAGAGCCGGTTCCCAAGGGGAAACTCCAGACTCATTCGCGTCCCGACTTGGCGGACCACGGCCAGGTTGACTCGGTCCGGCGCCCAGTCCGCCGCAAGGACGTTTTCGAGGACTTCCCGGGGAGCGCTGCCCGAGATCGGCACCTGGGCGAGCGTTCCCATGGCTTCCCAACCCTTTATGAAGCGGCGGCCAAGCGAGATGGCGAGATCTCCCGAGGAAGAAATCGAGAGCACGTCGGCGCTCGGAAGAGAGAACGGGAGAGATTCGGGGCTGCCAGGCCGAGTAGAGAAGAGCTGCACGGGCTTGCCATCCCAGGCCGCGCCGTAGACAACCGTCTGATTATCCGGAGCAAACCGCGCCGAAAAGATGTACCCGCGGCGGAACGTCAGCCTTCGGAAGGAAGGATGCGGGCTCTCGACACTGTTTCGTCCGAGGAAGAATGCGGCGAGAGCCGTCAGGCCCGCCGCGAGCAAGGCCCAGCCCGCGGCGGCCAGAATCCCGCGGCGCCTCGCCATCGGCGCTGCCACACCCGCAGCGCTCACCTCCGAGAGATGGTCCCGCAACGAGGACAAGTCGCGGGCCAGGTCGCGGGTGGAGGAGTAGCGTTCCTCGGGATCCTTCGTCAGGCACCGCTCGATAATCCAGCGAAGCGGCGCCGGCGTTGCGGGTGCAAGCTCTCCGATCGACGTCGGCTCCTGCCGAATGATCGCGGCCAGGGTCTCCGGTCCGGTCTTTCCCTCAAAGGGGCGGCGTCCCGTGACCAGCTCATAAAGGATTGAACCCAGGGAGAACTGGTCGGACCGAAAGTCCAGCGGCTGACCGCTCGCCTGCTCTGGAGACATGTAGGCCAGGGTTCCCATCACGACGCCCGGGGATGTCTCCGGTTTCCCCACTGTCGGCATCGCCGAGATCTCGCCGGACTCGGGGAGAGCCAGCTTGGCCAGCCCGAAGTCGAGGATCTTGACGAAGCCGTCTTTAGAGATCATGAGGTTCTCGGGCTTCAAGTCCCGGTGGACGATCCCTGCGGCATGCGCCTTGGCAAGACCGTCGGCGATCTGGGGAGCGATGTTGAGGAGCTTGCGCATCGGCAGCGGCTCCGAGGCGGACAGCTCCCGCAGCGTTTTTCCCTCGACGAACTCCATCGCGATGTAAGGCATCTCTTCCAGCTCGCCGATGTCGTGGACCGTCACGATGTTGGGATGGTTCAACGCGGAAGCGGAGCGCGCCTCCTGCTCGAATCGAGCAAGGCGCTCGCGGTCCCGCGAAAGGCTCTGGGGAAGAACCTTCAACGCGACCTCGCGCCCCAGCCGCGTGTCCCGCGCCCGATACACCTCGCCCATGCCTCCCGCGCCGAGCGGCGCAAGGATCTCGTACGGACCCAGGCGTGTGCCAGCGGCAATGGTCACGGTTGCTTCCCCGGCGGTGCGCGGCGCTTCAACTCCTCCAAGAAATCCAGAACCACGTTCAGATGAGTGGGGACCGACTGCTCGTCGCGCCGGACCATCAAGAAGCGCTGGCCGTCGGGCGACACGTCGTACGCCGCCTCGCCGCGGCGCGTCGGGACGAAGCGGCCCTCGAAGAGAACGCGCGGGCCCTCGGCCGAAAACGTCCCGAGGTAGGCGACACGAACCGCCATCACCTGGCGGCCGCTGCGAAAGAAGATCTCGCTCCCGTCGTGGGACCAGACTGGCTCGGTTCCCCCGGAGACCGAGATCTGCCATTTGCCCCCCGGACCGGGAAAGGGCTGCACATAGACCTCGTCGCGTCCCGATTCGTTGGAGGTATAGGCAAGCCAGTGGCCATCGGGAGAGAAGCGAGCCGCCCGTTCGTTGAACGGCGTGCGCAGCCAGGGTCGCCGTGTGACCTTCTCGCCGAGCGTCAAAGCCCAGATGTCGCCGGAGGAGACGGGATCGAACTCCGTATAGACGAGCGTCCGGCCATCGGGAGACCAGGAGCTGACGTGAGAGTGCGTCTCGCCTTCGACAAGTCGCTCCTCCGCGCCGCTACCGTCAGCCGGCTTCCAGTAGACGGCGCGAAGGCGCCCCACACGGTCGGCGCTGTACGTCACCTTGCCGCCGTCCGGAGTCCAAACGGCCGTTTCGTCTTCTCCGGTCTCGAAAGTCAGGCGCGCCGACGTGCCTCGCAAGAGGTCCAGGACCCAGGCGTCCGGGTTGTCTGCGCGGATCGTGACCGCGAGCCTCTTGCCGTCCGGCGAAAAGCGGGGCTCTTCCCATCCGCGCGGCTCGAAAGGAAGGGGCTCGACCTTGCCCTGGCGGTCCACCAAGACCAGGTTGTGTCTTGGTGGAGATCCGGGAGCATAGGCGAGGGCTCCTCTGCCCGAGAGACCGAACAGAGGGCTGCTGAAAGGCGAGAGGACCATCACGCCATCGACAACGGAGATTGCGGGCCCGGTCAGCTCCAGGCGCTCAAGATCGAAAGCGGCGGCGAACAGCGACCCCCCGCGAGCGAAGACGAGATGACCCGATGGGGCATAGTGCGCCGCCATTCCCTCGGTCAGGTCTTGGCGCTTGCCCGTCTTGAGGGAGACCACAG
>JBOGJN010000455.1:0-6163 GCA_050745445.1 Thermoanaerobaculia bacterium | reverse complement strand
TGCTTTCCGGCACGGCCCCGGCGCAGCACGAGGGGCACGAGCCGGCCTCCACACCGGCGGTCGCCAATCCGGATCCCATGGCGGCGATGAAAGACATGGAGCCGACGGATCATTGGATGGCGATGCTGCATGGCTATTCCTTCTTGAACGTCAATCGGCAGGGGGGACCCTCCGGAGACCGGGACTTCGAGTCGCAGAACCACCTGATGGCGATGGCAATCCGCCGCGCCTGGGGAGGGAGGCTTTCGCTGCTCGGTACCTTCGCGCTCGAGCCGGCCACGATCCCGGTCGCCGGAAGCCCGGAGCTTTTCCAGCGCGGAGAGACGTATCAGGGGGTTCTCCTGATCGATCTCCAACATCCGCACGATCTCTTTGTCCAGCTCGGAGCTGCCTGGGAGAAGGCTCTCTCGCCGGGCGCCGGGATCCGTCTTTACCTCGCCCCGTTGGGCGAGCCCGCGCTCGGCCCTGTTGCTTATCCGCACCGGCTTTCGGCCTCGGAGAACCCGACGGCCCCTCTGGCACACCACAATCAGGACTCCACACACATCGCCTCCGATGTGGTGACACTGGGTTTTTCGTCAAACCTTCTGACGCTCGAGGCCTCCGGCTTTCACGGACAGGAACCGAACGAGAACCGCTGGGACATCCAGCAGGGCCGCCTCGACTCCTACTCGGGACGGCTGACGGTCCGTCCGCTTGCGGGGCTGTCTTTCCAGGTCTCCTCCGGACACCTCGAGCATCCCGAGGCCGCCGAGCCGGGAAACCAGACCCGGACCACCGCCTCCGTCACGTACCAGAAGGCGACCCCCGGAGGTTTTCTCGCGGCCACGCTGATCACAGGGAGGAACCAGACGGAAGACGGCCCGGAGTGGGGGAGCACGCTCGAGTGGACGTGGAAGTTCCAGGACCGGAACTTTCTCTACGGCCGCGTGGAGCGCGTGGACCGAGACCTCTACGAGCTCACCTACAAGCGGCAGCGTCCCGAAGGCGTTCCCGCCTCGCGCACGCACGTGGAGGCCGGGACCCTCGGCTACGTGCGCAACTTCGATCTCCTCCCTCCGGCCGAGACGGGTCTCGGGGGAGACCTCACGCTTTACGGTTTTACCTCCGCGCTCGACGCCGTGTACGGGAGCCACCCGCTCTCCTTCCACGTCTTCCTGCGGATCCGGTTCGGCACGCACACCGAGGGCCACGGGGCCGCCCCCGAGCATGCGCACGGCGGATCGTGACACGCGGACGTGCGGCCCGATCCTCATCTATGTCAGATCTGACATAGAGCGCGAGAGACGCTAAAGGACCGCCTTGCGGCGGAACTGGCGCAGGCCGAACGAGACGAAAAGCAGGTTGAAGACAACGAGCGCGCCGAAAATGAGCCAGACCGGCAAGTGCGGAAACTGCGGCACGAGGGCGCTGCGCAGCCCCTCGCTCGCGTAGACGACCGGGTTGATCAGCACCGCCCGGCGGAGGACCGGAAACTTCTCGAGCGCGCTCCACGGGTAGTAGGTGCAGCCGAAGAAGATCATGGGCGCGAGCACGAGCGAGAACATCAGGCCGATCTGCGTCTGGCCGATCGAGCAGCCGAGCGTCAGGCCCACCGAGGAGGAGAGAAGCGCGACCAGCAGGCAGAGGACCGCAAAGAGCAAGGGATGCGGCAGCCGCAGGTCCACGCCGCTTCCCATGAGCAACCACGCTGCCGGCAAGACGACAAGACCCGCCACGAGGGCCTGGAGCATCCCCGCGAGGACCTTCTCGATCGCCACCCACTCGATGGCTATCGGGGCGAGCAAGCGGTCCTCGATCTCGCGCGTGAACTGGAACTCCGAGATCAAGGGCATTGCGACCGCCTGGATTCCGGCGAGCAGCATGGAGAGCGCGATGACCCCCGGCAGGAGCAGGCTCTTGTAGTGGAGCGGCATGTAGCCGCTAGTGGTCAGGACCCTCCCGAAGACGAAGACGAGAAGCATCGGCTGGAGCAGCGTCTGTAGGAGCAGCGCCACGAGGTTGCGGCGAGCCACGTGGGCGTCGCGGTGGAGTAGCGCGAGGAAAGTCTTGAAGTTCATGCGGAGAGGACGTAGGTGATAGGACGTAGGACGTAGGGAACGGATGCCGGCCGCGCGGGATTCATGTTCCTACCTCCCGACCACCGACCACCTACGTCCTACGTCCTCATCTGGCACATCGATACCCTGGCCTCAGTCTCTGAGACTCCTTCCGGTGTGGTGCAAGAAGAGGTTCTCGAGCGACGGTTCCGAGATGTGCACATCGGAGATGTTGGCGCGCAGGGGAAGCGCCAGGTTGACGACTTCCGGCACGAGCGGTCCGCCGCGGTCCGCGTACAGATCCACTCCGCTCTCGCCGACCGCGCGCGCCTCGGTCACACCCGGCAACCCTTGGAGCCGAGCCAGGAGCTCCTGGGGTCTGGGTTGGAACTGCAGCCGGATGAGGTACCCCCCCGGGATCGAGCGCTTCAGTTCCTCCGGACGGCCGAGCGCGATGACGCGGCCGTGGTCCACGATCGCCACCCGGTGGCAGAGCGCGTCGGCCTCCTCCATGTTGTGGGTCGTCCAGAGGATCGTCTTGCCGGGCTTGTTGTAGGCGCGCACGATCTCCCAGAGGAGCAGACGCGTCTGGGGATCGAGCCCCGCGGAGGGCTCGTCCAGAAAGAGGACCTCCGGGTCGTGCATCATGGCCCGCGCGATCGAGAGACGCTGCATCATGCCGCCGGAGAAGCCGACCACGAGCTGATCGGCGCGGTCGGAGAGCTGGAAGCGTTCCAGGAGTTCTCCGGCGCGCCGCGCCCGCAGCGCCGCGGGAATGCCGAAATAGGCTCCGTGGAAGAGAAGGATCTCCCGCGCCGTGAGCGCGAAATCCAGGTTTGGGCGCTGCGGCACAACGCCGATCAAGCGCTTGGCCTGGACCGGGTTCTTCCAGATGTCGTGCTCTCCAATCCAGGCGCGCCCGGCGGTGGGCCGAATGCGGGTCGTCAAGACCCCGACCGTAGTGGACTTTCCGGCGCCGTTGGGGCCCAGAAGGCCGAAGATTTCCGCCGGCCGCACTTCGAGCGATAGGTCATCCAGGGCCGTGATCTCGATCTTCTGTCTCTTGGGACGCGCCGCCCGGAACCCAAAGGGCACGCCCACAAACCCCCGCCCCGGCGTGGCGGAAGGAGGCGGGGAGGCGTAGATCTTTCGGAGATTCTCGCTCCGGATGCCGATGGCCATCGAGGCCGCGCATCTTACTCCGGGGACGCGGACGGGAGGGCAAGCGCCTGCCGGATAACGTCTCCCACGGAGATCCCTCCGCGATAATTTCCGAGGAACACAAAGCCCGGAAACCGCTGCTCCGTTTCTTCGAGAACGCGTATGCGGGCGGCGTGCCCCGCGACGTACTGCGGGATCGAGCGCGCGTATCGTGTCATTGAGAGCATCCTCGGCTCTTCTCGGATATTCAGGGCCGACTCGACGTCCCGCGCGGCGAGCCGAACGAGCTCACCGTCGGAGAGACTTGACGCGTCCGGATCCCGGGCGCCGCCCAAAAAGATCGTCAGGAGGGCTTGACCGGACGGGGCGCGATCGGGGAAAAGGCTCGAGCTCCAAACCGCGCCTAGGATCCGGCGGCCTTCCTGCGGCACGACGAGATGCCCAAATCCAGCCGGCCGCCGGGGGAACGCCGCAAGCGGCCAGGCGAGGTGGAGAACGGCGAGCGGCGGATGCGGAATCGCCGAGAGCGCGCTTGCCGCCTCGGGCGCGAAGGCCTCCACGAGCCGTGCAGCCTGCCTGGCGGGTGTCGCGACGACGACCCGGGAGGCCGGAAATTCCTTCCCCACCGCAGCCACGATCCAGGAGTCGCCGGCGTGCAGGATTTTGTCGACGGGGGTTTCCGTCTTCAGGCTCTTCCCCACGCGCGCCGCCAGAGCCCGCGACAGGGTGTCGAGCCCCTCGCGGAAGCTCAAGAGGCCCCGGACCGGCGGGCGTTGGCCGCGGACACGAAGGCGCTCCCGGATCGCGCCGCGCAAGAGGCTTCCGTCCTCCTGCTCCCAGAGGGCGAGCCTTGGGAAACAGGCGGACGCACAAAGGCGGGACCCGTCGCCAGCGAAGATGCCGGAGACGAAGGGCTCGACCAGCCGTTCGGCGACTTCAGGCCCCAGGCGCCGCGTGAAGAAGGACCGTACGCTCTCGGCGGGGTTCTCTCCCCGTTTGATGAACGGTTCCGCGAGCAGACGGAACTTCCCCCGCGTGGAGAGAAGAGACGTGCGCAGCAGGGCGGGTGGAGACATCGGCAAGGCCTGCAGACGCCCACCAAAGTCGATGTATCGCGGCGCCCGCGGATCGGAGAGAAGCGCCTGGCCGTCCAGGCCCAGTTCGCGGACCAGCTCCCAGATCTCGGGCGTTGGCCGGACAGTGTTCGGGCCGAGCTCCAGGAGGAAACCGTCGACGTGCTCGGAGCGGACGACGCCCCCCGCGCGGTCCGAGGCCTCGAGCAACAGGACCTCGTGCCCTGCCCGCAGAAGCCCGTGCGCGCGCACGAGGCCGGAGAGCCCCGCGCCAATGACGACCGTGGGGCTCATGCCGCCTGCGACCAGAAGTCCGCCTGCGAGAGAATCAGATCCTCCAGAGCCTTGAGAAAGGTGGGCCGGCTGTTCAAGCCGGGCGTCCGCCGGAAATGCGCGATGCCGGCCCGCCGGGCCTCCCCCGCAAAGAGCTGGTCGATCTCGTAGAGCGTCTCGACGTGGTCGGTCACGAAGGCGATCGGAACGGCGAGCACCTGTCGTTCGCCCTGCCGGCCAAGCTCGCCGATCACGTCGAGCGTCGCGGGGCCGAGCCACTCGATGGGGCCAAGCTTGGACTGGTAGGCGAGCGTCCAACGGGATCGGCCGGGTAAACGCGTGAGGATCGCGCGCACGCTCGATTCCACCTCCGAGGCGTACGGGTCGCCTTCACGCGTCACGAGCTTCTTCGGGATCGAGTGCGCCGAGAAGAGCAGGTGCACGGCCTCCGGGCGCGCGTCCGGAAACCTGGCGATCTCCTCCCGGATGGACTCGGCATGCGCCTCGACGAACACGGGATGCGTCGGCCAGGAGCCCAACTCGGTGAGGTGCGCGCCGGGAGCGTAGCGGCGGACAGCCGCCGCCGACCGTTCGAGCGCGCCCTTGGTCGTCGTCAGCGAGTATTGCGGATAGAGGGGCAGTGCCAAGAAGCGCCGGACGCCGAGAGCCGCAAGCTCCCGTACGACGTCCTCGACGAAGGGCGCCGAGCAATTCATGGCCGCCCGGACGAGCACGTCGCGCCCCTTCCCCCGCAGGAGCCGCTCGACACCGGCCGCCTGTTCCTCCGTGAGCCCCCGGATCGGTGAGCCGCCGCCGATCGAGGCGTAGAGCCGCCGGGACGTTCCCTTCCGGGCGAACGCGATCGAGGCGGCGATCGCCTTGCGCAGGAGAGCGGGGCGCACGCGGATGACATCCGGGTCGGCGAAGAGACGGTAGAGAAAGCCCGGCACTTCCTTGAGCGTCTCGGGTCCGCCGAGCTGGAGAAAGAGGACAGCGCGTTCAGTCACGTTCGTGACCCCTTGAGCCGGACTGCTTTCGAAAACTCTCTCCGGTGCCGCGCTGGACGGTCTCGTGAGTCACCCAGACGGGTTCTTGCGCGGCACCGCTACAGTGTTCGCGAGAAGACCGGCTTCTCGGGTGTGGCCGCCAAGTAGGCATCGAAAGGCATCGCCAGGTTTCTCAGAAAGACGCGCCCGAGAGGAGTCGCCCGGATCTCTTCCCGCTGGAGCTCGACCAACCCATCCTTCGCGCCCCGAGCCAGACGCTCGAGGGCGTCGGCGAAGTACGAGTCGAAGGAGATCCCGGACGCCGTCTCGATCTCCTTCTTGACGACGGCGCCGTGGCAAAGGAGGTTGCCGATGACGGTGCGGCGGATCCGGTCATCTTGCGAAAGCCGGAAACCCCGGAAGCTTGCGGCTCCCTCCGATTCGACGGCGGCGCGGTAACCCGGCAGCTCGCGCGCGTTCTGAACGTACGCGCTGCCGATGGACCCGATGGCGCTCATCCCGAGGCCGATCAGGTCGGTTCCCGCCTTCGTCGTGTAACCCTGGAAGTTGCGGTGGAGCGTCCGGTTCTGCCGCGCCCGGGAGAGCTCGTCCTCCGGCCGCGCGAAGTGAT